>CAVHRT010000006.1:0-43063 GCA_963638355.1 Flexilinea sp.
ATACTGCGGTTCGACAGGCTCACCGCGCTGGAGATTGCGACTACTGCTCGCTCGAAAGCTTTTCTAATTCTTCCGACAGGAGTTCCCACTCGTACATTTTCTGTTCGAGGGTGTGCTTGGTGCGCTGATAATCCTCGACCGACTGCGCATCGCTCTGACCTGCGGCAAAAGTGGCTTCCATATCGGCAATTTTCTGCTCCAACGCAGCAATTTCAGCCTCGGCATCGGCCACAAGTTTCTCCTGTTTGCGCACCTGCCGCGCACGCTCTTTGCGTAGTTCGTAGTTTTGCTTATTGTCCGATGCAGTCTCGGTTTTCGGCATTTTTTCGGTAGGCTGCGCGCGCTCCAATTCTTGCAGATTTTGCAAGCGTTTGGTCTGCAAAAAGTCGTGAATGCCGCCAAGATGTTCGTGCACCTTGCGATGACCAAATTCGTACACTTTTTCGACCAATCCATCGAGAAATTCACGATCGTGGCTCACCACTATCACCGTGCCATCAAACGCTTTGATGGCCTCTTTCAGCACATCTTTCGAAGGCATATCGAGATGATTTGTAGGCTCGTCGAGAATGAGCAGATTGGCAGGTTCAAGCAGCAGACGAATCATCGCCAGACGACTGCGCTCGCCACCCGAAAGCACCTTCACTTTTTTGTCGCTCGCTTCACCGCCAAACATGAACGCGCCCAAAATATCGCGAATTTTCGTGCGAATTTCGCCCACCGCCACATCGTCGATGGTCTGAAAAACGGTCTTCTCTTCGTCGAGCAGACTGGCCTGATTTTGCGCAAAATAGCCAATTTTCACCTGATGACCGAGTCGCAGCGTGCCATCGAACGGAATTTCGCCCATGATGCACTTTACCAGCGTAGATTTTCCTTCGCCATTTTTGCCGACAAACGCTACTTTTTCACCGCGTTTTATCTCCATCGAGATATCTTCCAAAACCACATGATCGCCGTAGACTTTGGTCAGATGTTCCACAAAAACGGGCAGCACGCCCGAGTGTGGCGCAGGCGGAAATTTCAGGTGTAGCCGCGCCGTATCTTCCAAATCTACCTCGATGCGCTCCAATTTTTCGAGTTGTTTGATGCGACTCTGCACCTGCACGGCTTTGGTGGCTTTGTAGCGGAAACGCTCGATGAAATCCTCGGTTTCGGCTATCATTTTTTGCTGATTTTCGTAAGCGCGAATTTGCTGCTCGCGACGTTCAGCGCGCAGCTGTTTGTATTTAGAGTACGAGGCTTTGTAGTCGTAGATGCGCCCGAGCGAAATCTCGATGGTGCGCGTGGTTACAGCGTCGAGGAAGGCGCGGTCGTGGCTCACCAGCACGATGGCCGAGTGCGTGCCAGCCAAGAAATTTTCGAGCCACTGAATGGACTCGATGTCGAGGTGGTTGGTTGGTTCGTCGAGCAACAGCAAGTCGGGGCGCTGCAGCAGAATCTTCGCCAACTCAATGCGCATGCGCCAGCCGCCGCTAAATTCGGAAGTTTGCCGTTCCAGATCGCTGCGTTCGAAACCCAATCCGAGCAAAGTTTTTTCAATTTCAGCCTGCATATTGGCTGCACCGAACAGTTGCAAACGCTCATTTTCGTGCGCCAGGCGCTCGGTAATTTCGCGATATTCGTCGCTCTCGTAGTCGGTGCGCTCGGCCAGCTCGTTACCTAGCCGCTCGATGAGTTGCTGCGTCTGCCGAATCTCGCCAAAAGCCTGCTCCACCTCTTGCTGCACAGTGCGCTGATCTTTCACCAACAGATGCTGCGGCAGGTAGCCGATGGTCAGATCTTTGGGTTTGACAATGCGTCCATGCGTGGGCTGCTGTTCGCCTGCAAAAAGCCGAAGCAGCGTGGTTTTGCCCGCGCCATTTTTGCCCACAAGCGCAATTTTGTCTTTGGGATTGACCAAAAACGAAATGTTATCGAGCAGCGGTGCGCCACCGCCAAACTCCATTGTCAACTGCTCTACCGAAACCATTATGTCGCTCGAAAATCGATTTTTTTTGGAGGTGCAAAATTACGAAAAAATGCCGATGTGCCGAAATCAGCCCAATTTGCCAATTTGGGATTTCTTTGCTACTTTTGCAGGTTAATTGACGCTGACTATTGAATATGACAAAGACCCGGTAACCACGACCCATAGCGATCACACTATTACAAAAAATCTATGGAAAAATCTACAGACACAATTTGCGAACAAAATTTCGTAAATGACCTTAAAAGCATTATCAACGCTGCTCGGCACTACGCTTACAAATCGGCAAATTTGTCACAAGTGGTAAGCAATTGGCTAATAGGCAAAAAAATTGTTGAACAGGAAAAACAAGGCAACAAACGCGCTGAATATGGGGAACAAATAATTCAACTTGTAGCCAAAGAATTGACACAAGAGTTTGGCGCCGGTTTTTCTGTAACAAACATCAAAAGTTTCGTGCGTTTCTTCACCATTTTCAGCAATTTACAAATTGGGCAGACAGCATCTGCCCAAATGAAATTATCTACTAGCCAAATTGGGCAGACGTCATCTACCCAATTCAAAATTCCCCTCTACGACAATATCTGTTGGAGTCATTACGAACGACTTATTCGAGTTTCTGATGAGAAGGCACGCTTGTGGTATCTCGAAGAGACTGCTCGCGAACAATGGTCAGTTGCCACACTACGAAGAAACATCAGCACACAATACTACTATAGGCTGCTACAAACGCCCACGCCCAAACGAGACGAAGTTATAAATGAGATGAAGCGCAACACCTCATCACTGCAAGACAATTCCGAATTCGTAAAAAATCCGCTAATTATTGAGTTTCTTGGATTAAAACAAGATGCAGCATTTACAGAGACTAAACTCGAAACCGCCATCGTAAACCACATTCAAAAAATGATTATGGAAATGGGAAAAGGATTTGCTTTTGTAGCGCGCCAACAGCATATTCGCACCGACATGGGCGATTTCTACATCGACCTTGTATTCTACAATTACATTTTGAAATGTTTTTTCCTTATCGACCTAAAATCGGGCATGATAACTCACCAAGACGTGGGACAGATGGACATGTATGTGAGAATGTACGATAGCACAAAACGCATCGAGGGCGACAACCCAACCATCGGGTTATTATTAGGTTCCGACACTAGCCAAGATATGGCGCGCTATAGCGTACTACATGGAAGCGAACAACTATTTCAAGCAAAATATCTTACCTATCTGCCAACAAAAGAGCAATTAATTCGAGAAATTGAAGTGCAAAAAGAAATTTTTGAAATGCAACAAAAAAACGAAAAATAGTAACGCCAACGGACACACACACCGCGTCCTTAAATCTAGAAACAATTTCAAACAGCGCGAAACGCGCGAAACTAATAAACCCATCAACCAGAAATATGAAACTTTCCCAAAATCTCCGCTCCATCAATCTCACACTGTTTGCCGCAATAATGAGCGTGGCGAACTTCCTGTTTTTCCACATTCCATTCTTCACTTTTGTGAGCCAAAATGTCGATTTCGGCACATTCAACGGCTGGGTCATCTTTGTGAGCCTCATCGTGCTAGTGCTAGTGGCAAATTTCTTCGCATTCTACCTATTTTGCTACCTTTTCCGCATTGTTGGCAAGGTGCTTTTGGCCATCACTTTTGTACTGAGCGCGCTGTCGGTCTACTTCATTCGCACCTACAATGTGATTCTCGACGAGAGCATGATGGGCAACGTCTTCAACACGCAATGGAGCGAGGCTTCGGGATTTTTCCACATCAACATGATTTTGTGGGTGCTAGTTTTTGGTATTCTGCCGTGCTTCTACATCTTCTGGTCGCGGGTGAACTACGGCTCCATCAAACGCTTTTCGGCCACCACGGGCAGCGCATTGGCACTGATTTTGGTGCTGGTTTTTGCCAACGCTAGCAACTGGCTCTGGATCGACAAAAACTCGAAAGTGCTTGGTGCGCTTGTCATGCCATGGTCGTACACCGTGAACACAGCGCGACTCTTCATTCATCAGCATCAAGAAAACGAAGAAGAAATACTGCTGCCCGACGCCACCATCGAAAACGACGACCGCGAAGTGGTAGTTTTGGTAATTGGCGAATCGGCACGGCAACAGAATTTTTCGCTCTATGGCTACGACAAAGAGACCAATCCGCTGCTTGCCGCCACCGAAAATCTGCACGCCTTCAGGGCGACATCGTGCGCCACCTACACCACTGCTGGCGTGAAATGCATTCTGGAACACGACGACACGGGCAAACTCTACGAGATTCTGCCGAATTATCTGCATCGCAACGGCGCTGACGTGGTTTGGCGCACCACCAACTGGGGCGAGCCGCCCGTTCACATCGAGAAATACCAGAAACGCGCCGATCTTGAGGCATTGTGCGACAGCAACAGCCAATACGACGAGGTGCTTCTCGCCAAATTGAAAGAACAAATTGAATCGAGCAATAAAGCCAAAACGCTTATTGTGCTGCACACAAGCACCAGCCACGGACCGCAATACAGCCAAAAATATCCACCACGCTTCGAGCAGTTCACACCCGTGTGCAACAGCGTGGAACTAGCCAACTGCACACACGACGAACTCATCAACGCCTACGACAACAGCATTCTCTACACCGATTTTCTGCTGCATAGCGTCATCAATCTGCTGCAAAGCCTCGACAGTTGTCGCAGCGCCATGATTTTTGTGTCGGACCACGGCGAATCGCTCGGCGAAGGCAACCTCTACATGCACGGTGTGCCGATAAGCATCGCGCCAAGCGAACAATACGAGATTCCATTCATCGTGTGGACTTCGGACAACACGCCGCTCAAGCCCATCGACGACCTCACGCAACACCACATCTTCCACAGCGTTCTGCGCTTCCTGCACATCAACTCACCCATCTTCGATGAAGAAAAGTGCATTTTTGAGTAATGACGGCTGACTATGACGATGACTATTGACTAAGACTATGACCTGCGATAATCGCAACCAACCGCAATGCATCTTGACCTGTAAGGACGTGGCGCAATGGTTGGCTGGCATGTTCGCCAAAAGTTAACTTTCTCAGTCTCAGGAAGTTGTGGTTACCGAACCCGACATTGGGTGCGAGTGTCAAAAATCAGATTTTGTGTTTCGAAAAAGCAAAATTTCTGTTTGAGCGATAGCGAGTTTAATTTTGCCGAAACCAAAATCGCAAATTTTTGGCAACGCGAGCACCCTGTCGGCGACTTTTCTTTGGTTCGTTTCTTTTGGTCGTCAAAAGAAATGAACGAAAACGGACGCACGCGGTGCGTCCCTACATTCCTCCACAAAATGCACAATTCTGGCGAATGATTATTCACCCCTACAATCGGTAATGATACGCAGTGCATCATAACCTTGCAGCCCACTGTGGGAATCGACAACTTTTAACCTGAAATTTGAAACTTGAAACAGCAGAGTTCTCCCACCGCCACCGACTAATACGCTGAATTTTCCGACAAACGAGAGCAAAAATCGTAGATTCAAAAAAAAGTATTACCTTTGCATTTTGGTTAGAAATTTTTAATTCCATGAAACGAACCATCATAATCACAGGCGGCGCGGGCTTCATTGGCTCGCATGTGGTGCGCCTTTTCGTGAACAAATACCCCGACTACCACATCGTGAACCTCGATGCGCTGACCTACGCGGGCAACCTCGAAAATCTTGTCGACATCGACCAAAAGCCAAACTACACCTTTGTGAAAGCCGACATCACCGACTACGACGCCATAGTGCGCGTGTTCGACCAATACAAACCCGATGGCATCATTCACTTGGCCGCCGAATCGCACGTCGATCGCTCCATTACCGACCCGTTTGCCTTCGTTCGCACCAATGTTTTTGGCACTTGCAACCTGCTGCACGCCGCCAAAGAGTTGTGGAAAGGAAATATGGAGGGCAAACGCTTCTATCACATCTCCACCGACGAGGTTTATGGCGCGCTCGAAAAAGATGGTACTTTCTTCACCGAACAGACAAAATATGCGCCACACTCGCCCTACTCGGCCAGCAAAGCCTCGAGCGACCATTTTGTACGCGCCTATCACGACACATACGGACTGCCCGTGGTAGTGTCGAACTGCTCAAACAACTACGGCTCGCACCATTTCCCAGAGAAACTGATTCCGCTAGCCATCAACAACATCAAACACCGCCGCCCAATTCCAATCTACGGCAAAGGCGAAAATGTGCGCGACTGGCTCTATGTCGACGATCACGCGCGCGCTATCGACATCATTTTCCACAAAGGAAAAAATGGCGAAACCTACAACATTGGTGGCAACAACGAATGGACCAACATCGATCTGATTCGTCTGCTCTGCAGCATCATGGACCGCAAACTCGGTCGCGCCGAAGGCGAATCGGCCAAACTAATAACCTTCGTAACCGACCGCGCTGGTCACGACTTGCGCTACGCCATCGATTCGTCGAAACTGCAACGCGAACTCGGCTGGCATCCATCGCTGCAATTTGCCGAAGGACTCGAAAAAACCGTCGATTGGTACTTGGCCAACGAGGCGTGGGTCGACCGCATCACTAGCGGTGCCTACCAAACCTATTACGAACAACAATACGGAAATCGATAAAAAATTTTCTGAAAGATGAGACGACACCTTTCGTTCACAATGATTGTGGCAGCCGTGGCACTGATTAGCCTCGGTTCCTGCTCGATGCGCAAAAAAATTCCCTATTTCAACGGACTTGAACCGACCGACTCGCTGGTTGGTGCCACGCAGCACGAATCGCGCATTTGTCCCGACGACATGCTGAAAATCGTAGTTTCGGCACTCGAACCTGAAGCTGTTGCGCCATTCAACCTGCCCGTGGTGGCATACGCCTCGCCAAACACATCGCAAATCTACCAAACGCCATCGTTCCAGCCCTATCTGGTCGATATCGATGGCTACATCGAGTTCCCCGTGCTTGGACGCGTGAAAGTGGGTGGACTGAAAAAGTCGGAAGCCATTGCCATGCTGCAAGATCAGCTGAAAGCCTACCTGAAAGACCCAATCGTAACCATTCAGTTTATGAACTACAAAGTGACAGTGCTCGGCGAAGTGCTGCGTCCAGGTTCATATACCATTGGTAATGAGCGTATTACACTGATGGAAGCATTGGGCTTGGCTGGCGACATGACCGTATATGGTCGCCGCGACAATGTGTTGCTCATTCGCGAAAATTCGAATGGTGCCAAAGAATTTGTACGACTAAACCTGACAAAATCGGACATTCTGTCGTCGCCCTACTACTATCTGCAACAAAACGACGTGATTTATGTTGAACCAGGCAACATGCGCTACCACCAAACCGTGTCGAGCAACGCCACAATCTATTTGAGCGCAATCTCGACAGTAGCAACCATGGCAACGGTTATCATTTCAATCATAAAATAGAAAAAATCACCACAAAATACACCATATATATTATGGCAGAAAAAATTAAAACTCAAAACGACGAGATAGATGTGATGGCACTGCTGCGTTTGTGCCTGAAAAAATGGTATGTTTTCGCCATAGCCGTGGGCGTTTGCTGCGTGCTTGCCGTGGCTTACTACATGACCACCGAGCCGCAATACAAAACCACTGCCACACTCATGCTACGCAGTCAGGACATGACCAGTCCACTCGCCAACATCTCGATAGGCGGATTCACGGCAGCCGACATCATGGGCGGCGGTCGCAACGTTGACAACGAGATTGAGGTGATGCGTTCGCGCGAACTGCTGCGCCAAACCATCGAAAGTCTGAATATGCGCACCATCAGCAAACGCAAAATGGGCTTGCGCAAAATAGATCAATACGGCAAAAGTCCGCTGCTGATGACCTGTCCCGAAAGCTTCGATAGCGCCATGAAAGGCAGCCTGAAAGTGGAAGTGGAGCGCTGCGACGATGGGCAATACAAACTCTGGTTCAAGCGCAAAATTAAACGTTCCACCGAGTGCTACAAATGCACCGCTGCCGACATCACGTCGGTCGAGACGCCATGGGGCATTTTCCATTTTGCCGAGCAGAAAGAGAACATCATCATGCCAAATGCCAACGACGTTACGGACAGCACCTACACCATGTTTTTCTATGTTGCCGACATCAAATCGCGCATCGACAAGATGAGTGAGGATCTGAACATTGCCTCGGTGAGCAAGAAAAACAATGCCATCAGCATAACCTACACATCGGGCAGCCCCGAGAAAAACGAGCAACTCATCAACCGCCTCATCGACCTCTACAACCTTGGCGAGCAGAGCGACAACACGCATGTGCAGGGGCAATCAGCACGTTTCCTTGCTACGCGATTGAGCCAAAGCAAACAAGATTTGTTGGACATTGAGCAAGACATTGAAGACTACAAAGAGCGCAACAACATTGCCGACATACAAGTGCAGGCCGAAATAAACCTGACCACCACCAGCGAATACGAAAAGCAGATAGCCGCAGCCGACATTCAGTACAATCTCGTATCGTTTGTCGAAGATTACCTGCGCAACGCCTCCGATGACGATCTGATTCCGAACAACACTGGCATAAACGACGAATCGCTCGGAACCATGATGGCGAACTACAACTCGTTGGTACTCAAATACTTGCGCATGAATCGCGCCACCAACGCCACCAACCCAATCATCGACCGCACGCTGAACGAAATTCGTCTGCTGCGTCAAAACATTCTGCAGACCATCAGCAATGTGAAAGAGAGCCTAGTCATCACCAAGCGCGACCTGAAAGCCAAGAGCAAACGCTACGAAAATCAGGTTAGCCAAGTGCCGAGCATCGAGCGCGAATACCGCGAGTTGGTGCGCGAACGCGAAATTCGCCAAACCATCTACATCGGTTTGCAACAAAAATACGAACTCGCGCTGCTGCAAGAGGCTTCCACCGTGGAGACCATGCGCATAATCGACCCCGTGTACACATTCGACAAACCCGTGAAACCACAAGCCAAAATGCTGCTTGTAGTGGCAGTTTTGCTCGGACTAATCATTGCCTCTGGATACCTCTACGTCAAAGAAAATTTCTTCACAAAAAAAGAGGAAGAATCGAGCGAAAATGCAGTCGCTGAAGAGGCGAAATAGAGAACTGAAAAATTAGTTGTTCAAAATTTTTTCTCAAAAAAAGAGCAAACTATTTGACAGTCAACAAAAAAAGTAGTACCTTTGCAGTCCCAAAATATTATCCAAACCTTGTAACAAGTTCATACACAATGGTTTAAGGCTTTTTGGCGTGAATTAGCCCGCGTTGGAGAGATGAAAATCACTGGAAAATGAACGAATTTTGAAAATCAAAAAACAAAAAAAGTGGATACATTAAGCTACAAAACAGTATCGGCCAACGAGGCTACTGTAAAAAAAGAGTGGGTGCTTGTCGACGCCGCTGACCAAACTCTGGGTCGCATGGCTTCGATTGTCGCCAAATTGCTGCGCGGCAAATACAAACCCAATTTCACACCGCATGTCGATTGCGGCGACAACGTCATCATCATCAATGCCGACAAAGTGAAACTGACCGGCAAAAAATGGACAGACCGCATCTATCTGACCTATTCGCTCTACCCTGGCGGACAACGCGCGCAAACACCCGAACAGTTGTTCAAACAGAGCCCTGTGAAACTGATCGAAAAGGTTGTGAAAGGCATGCTGCCCAAAAACAAATTGGCTGCCAAACTGATGGACAACCTGCACGTTTATGTTGGTGCAGAACACCCACACGAGGCACAACAGCCAAAAGTTATCGATTTAAACACAATTAAATAATGTCGAACATGGAAGTAGTAAATGCAGTAGGAAGAAGAAAAGCGGCAGTTGCCCGCGTGTTCGTCGCCCCGGGAAAGGGAAACATCGTTATCAACAAACGCGAACTGAATGCCTATTTCCCATCGGCAATGCTTCAATACATCGTTAAGCAACCGCTGAACACCGTTGAAGCCGCCGAAAAATACGACATCAAAGTGAACCTCGACGGCGGTGGCATCAAAGGCCAAGCCGAAGCACTGCGTCTGGCCATTGCTCGCGCGTTGGTGAAAATCAACCCCGAAGACAAAGTGGCTCTGAAACAGGCAGGTTTCATGACACGCGACTCGCGCGAAGTGGAACGCAAAAAACCAGGTCGCCCGAAAGCACGCAAGCGTTTCCAATTCTCGAAACGTTAATCGAACGAATCAACAACGTACACAACTGGGCTTTACGCTCAGTTTGTGTATGTTTGAGATAAAATCTTGTTTAGTATCTAAATCATTTAGACTTGCCACGCGCAACTACTTGATGATTGCTTGACAAAAAGAGTAAAAAGAAGGTAAACAATCAAAAAAAAACAAAAAAATGCCAAGAACAAATTTCCAAGAACTTTTGGAGGCAGGTGCACACTTTGGTCACCTGAAACGCAAATGGAATCCCGCCATGGCTCCTTACATTTTCATGGAGCGTAACGGAATCCACATCATCGACCTGCACAAAACCGTTGCAAAAATTGACGAAGCAGCCGATGCAATGAAACAAATCGCAAAATCGGGCAAACGCGTATTGTTTGTAGCCACCAAAAAACAGGCCAAACAAGTAGTAGCCGAAAAAGCAGCCGAAGCCGGAATGCCTTACATCACCGAGCGCTGGGCTGGCGGCATGCTCACCAACTTCCCAACCATTCGCAAGGCTGTGAAGAAGATGGACACGATTGACAAAATGACCAACGACGGCACATTTGCCAACCTCTCGAAACGTGAAAAACTGCAAATCAATCGCCAACGCGCCAAACTCGAAAAGAACCTCGGTTCTATCGCCGATATGACTCGTTTGCCAGCTGCCCTCTTCGTAGTAGATGTACTGAAAGAGAACATCGCAGTGTCGGAAGCTCACCGTCTGGGCATTCCAGTGTTCGGCATTGTCGACACCAACTCGAACCCCAACGGCGTTGACTTTGTGATTCCAGCCAACGACGACGCAACGAAATCGATCGAGATCATCATGTCGGCCATGGTCGACGCACTAAAAGAGGGCGCACAAGAGCGCAAACTCGAAAGTGCCGACAAAGAAGGCGAAGCTGGTCCTGAGGTAAAAGAGCGTCGCACACGCGTAAAACGCGCTCCGAAAGAGGAAGGTGCTGCTGAAAACGCTGCCGCTGCTACCGAAGAATAATTTTTTCGCATTCACCGAATGACAATACGGAGAGCGTTGCGAGCACGGGCAAAACGGTGTTTCGTAACGCTCTCTTTTTCAAAAAACAGGAAATTAAACCACTAAAAAATAGAAAATTATGGCTGTAACAATCGCCGATATTCAAAAACTGCGCACCATGACTGGCGCAGGCATGATGGACTGCAAAAAAGCACTCGAAGAGGCGGGTGCCGACATGGAAAAAGCCGTTGAGTTGATTCGCAAACGCGGTCAAGCCATCGCTGCAAAACGCTCCGATCGCTCGGCTTCCGAAGGTTGCGTATTGGCCAAAGCCGAAGGCGGATTTGCCGCTCTCGTGGCTGTGAAATGCGAAACCGACTTCGTTGCAAAAAATGCCGACTTCATCGCATTGGTACAAAAAATTCTCGACCTTGCCATGGCTCAAAAACCTGCCAATGTTGAGGCTCTGAAAGCACTCACCATCGACGGACGCACCGTGGCCGACCTCATCACCGAGCGCTCGGGCGTAACGGGCGAAAAGATGGAAATGGAAGACTACGCAACAGTCGAAGGCGGCACCGCTACCGCATACGTTCACCCAGGCAACAAATTGGCTACCATCGTGGCTTTTGCCGAGAAAGATGCCGACTACGACACCATTCACGGCGTGGCTATGCACATTGCTGCCATGGCTCCAGTGGCCATCGACGAAGCTGGCGTGCCACAAGATGTGAAAGACCGCGAATTGGCCGTTGCCATCGACAAAACTAAAGCCGAACAAGTGGCAAAAGCCGTTGAAGTGGCTCTGAAAAAAGCAGGCATCAACCCTGCCCATGTCGATAGCGAAGAGCACATTGAATCGAACACCACCAAAGGTTGGATTACGCCTGAACAAGCTGCAATGGCTCGCGAAATCAAACAAAAAGTGGCCGAAGAGAAAGCCGCCAATCTGCCAGAACAGATGATTAAAAACATCGCTGCTGGTCGTATGGCTAAATTCTACAAAGAATACACGCTGCTCGAGCAGAAATACGAAGGCGGCGACGATGCCAACAAACAGAGCGTGAAAGAGTTGCTCGCTGCAAAACACCTCACCTGCGTGGCATTCAAACGCCTCACACTGAACGAAGAGTAATTCGCTCAAGCGAAAAAACGGAGTGCGCCAACAAGAAATTGCTGCGCACTTCTTTTTTGTGAAAAAAGATGCCCTCGTGCAACGAAACCGCCACGAAAAACATCTTATAATAATATGCGGAATTAGAAATCTTACAAAATGACATTCACTGCACAACAAATTGCCGACTATTTGCAAGGCGAAGTGGTTGGAAATAAGGAAGTTGCCGTTGGCAATTTTTCAAAAATTGAAGAAGGTCGCCCTGGTACGCTCACATTTCTTTCGAATCCGAAATACACGCACTTCATCTACACCACCAAGGCCGATGTGGTGCTGGTCGATCGCACTTTCGAGCCTGAGCAGCCCATCAGCGCAACGCTCATAAAGGTGGAAAGTGCCTACCAATCGCTGGCAAAACTGCTGCAATTGGTCGATTCGGTAAAACCCAAACGCAACGGCATTCACGCCACAGCCGTGGTGCCAGAATCGGCAAAAATTGGCGAGAATGTCTACATCGGAGCGTATGCCGTGATTGGCGAAGGCGTGCAGTTGGGCAACAATGTGAAGGTTTATCCTCACACGGTGGTCGACAATGGCGCAAAAATTGGTGACGACACCACGCTCTACGCCAATGTTACCGTTTACGAAGGTTGCGAAATCGGTCGCCGCTGCATCATTCACTCTGGCGTGGTGATCGGTGCCGATGGATTTGGCTTCGCACCCGATGAACAGGGACATTACAACAAAATTCCGCAGATTGGAAATGTGCAAATTGGCGACGATGTAGAAGTTGGTGCCAACGCCACCATCGACCGCTCGACCATGGGTTCGACGCGCATTCACAACGGCGTGAAGATTGACAATCTGTGCCAAGTGGCGCACAATGTCGAGATTGGCGACGACACCGTGCTTTGCGCTCAAGTGGGCGTGGCTGGCTCGTCGAAAATCGGCAAGCACTGCTTGTTGGCTGGTCAAGTGGGCATTGCAGGACATCTGACAATAGCAGATGGCAATCAGTTTGGAGCAAAAACTGGCGTGAACTCCACCATCGATGAGGTTGGCAAACAGTGGCAAGGCTACCCAGTGGTTTCGGCCATGAATTTCCGCCGCATTGCCGTGTGCGAACGCCGCTTGCCCGACCTGCTCCGCAAAGTTGACGAACTGGAGAAGAAAATTCAAGAACTTCAGAAATAATTAGGGATTAGGAGTGAGGAATTAATTTGACAGATTACGCCAGAAAGACGATGCACAATCTTCAAATTTTCAAATTTTCAAATAGACAATAGAAACCGCGCGAAGCGCAAACTTAGAAACAAGTTTTATGAAACAACGAACACTCGGAGGCAGTTTTACGCTGAAAGGCAAAGGTCTGCACACGGGACTTCAGATAGAGATGCGCATGATGCCCGCTCCCGAAAACAGCGGCTACGTCATTCGTCGTATCGATTTGCCGGGGCAGCCCGAGATTAAGGCGGTGGCTGAAAATGTGTGCGAAGCCACGCGTGGCACCGTGTTACGCCAAGGCGAAGCGCAAGTCAGCACCGTGGAACATGGATTTGCTGCGCTCTACGCATCGGGCATCGACAACTGCTTTGTCGAGGTGAATGCGCCCGAGTTTCCAATTCTCGATGGCAGCGCGCGCCTCTACATGGACGAAATCGCCAAAGTTGGAACGGTAGAGCAATCGGCCGAAAAAAATTATTTGGTCGTAAAAGAGAAATTGGAATACACCTCGCCCGACGGCCTCTCGCACATCGAAATTTTGCCAGCCGACGATTTTTCGGTTGAGGTCGAGATTAATTTTTCATCGCCTGTGCTTGGTCATCAGACGGCAACGATCAGCGATTTCACGCAGTTTGCCGCCGAAATTGCGCCATGCCGCACCTTTGTTTTTGTTCGCGAAATTGCGCCACTGCTCAAGATGGACCTGATTCGCGGCGGCGATCTGAACAATGCGCTGGTCATTTACGATCAGCCTGAAGCCAAAAACGAGCTGCAGCAGTTGGCCGATCTGCTCGGTCAGCCATGTCCGCATGTCGATTCGCTGGGTTACCTAAGTCCGCTGCGGTTCGACAACGAGCCTGCACGCCACAAACTGCTCGACCTAATTGGCGATCTGTCGCTGGTTGGTCAGCCCATTCGCGGACGCGTGGTTGCCCTACGCCCCGGACACAGCGTGAACACCGCGTTCGGAAAGCAAATAAGAGAGCAATTGACAAAATAATTTCCACCACTTTATAGACTTTATAACTTTACAACTTTATAACTAACTATGACTCAACCATTTGCAAGCATTCACCCAAGTGCAAAAATTGCCGACAATGTGGTGATTGAACCATTTTGCGTGATCGAAAAAAATGTAACCATTGGTGCAGGCACGCACATTGGACCGAATGTTACCATCTTCGAAAATACCACCATTGGCGAGAATTGCCGCATCTTCCCAGGTGCTGTAGTTGGCGCCATTCCACAAGATTTGAAATTCAAAGGCGAAGAGACCTTCACCATCATTGGCAACAACACCACCATTCGCGAATGCGCCACAGTGCACCGCGGAACGGCCTCGAAGGGCAAAACCGTGATTGGCGACAACTGCCTTGTGATGGCCTATTGCCACGTGGCGCACGACTGCTGCCTGCACAACAACATCATCATGTCGAATGCCACACAGCTAGCTGGCGAAGTGGTGGTTGACGACTACGCAGTGATTGGCGGCGGCACGCTGGTTCACCAATTCACGCACATCGGCAAACATGTGATGATTCAGGGCGGATCGAAGGTGAACAAAGACATTCCACCATATGTGATAGCCGCTCGCGAGCCAATAGCTTTTGCTGGCATCAACTCGATAGGACTGCGCCGCCGCGGTTTCACCAACGAACAGATTGACAACATTCAGAACATGTACCGCATGATTTTCCAATCGGAGATGAACGTGTCGCAAGCCATTGCAGCTCTCGAAACCAGCATGCCCGCCACACCCGAGCGCGACGAAGTGATACTTTTCGTTCGCAACTCGCCACGCGGCATTTTGAAAGGCTACGCACGCTGATTTTTCATCAGAAAAGAATGAAAAACGCGAAACTTTTCGGAGTTTTGCGTTTTTTTTGCGAAAAAAGTTTGCGAGTCAGAAAAAAAGTCGTAACTTTGTAGTTGCGTCCGTCGAGGGCGAAAATTCAACAAAAAATCATCAAAAACAAACTTAATACTATGGGAGAAAACACACCAACCCCACACATTGGGGCAAAGTACGGCGAAATTGCCGAGACAGTGATTATGGCGGGCGATCCGCTGCGCGCTAAACTGATGGCCGAACGCTTTTTGGAGAATCCAGTTCAATTCAACAATGTTCGTGGCATGCTCGGTTTCACGGGCAACTACAAAGGCAAACGCATTTCGGTGATGGGTCACGGCATGGGCATTCCGTCGATTGGCATCTACACCTACGAATTGTACAATTTTTATGGCGTTAAAAAGATTATTCGCGTCGGTTCGTGCGGCGCTCGCCAGATGAACATTCATGTGGGCGACATCGTGATAGCCATGGGCGCCTGCACCGACAGCCACTATGCCGATCAGTACGAACTGCCTGGAACATACGCTCCTATTGCATCGTTCGATTTGGTTCGCGCTGCCGTCGAGGCTTGCGAAAAACTGGGCTACACCTACCACGTGGGCAATGTTTTTGCAGCCGACATCTTCTACAATCAGCACAGCAAACGCGGCAACTGGACAAAGATGGGCGTCTTGGCCGACGAAATGGAGAGTCCTGCGCTCTACATGAACGCTGCTGCATCGGGCAACAAAGCGCTCTGCATTTGCACCGTGAGCGACCACATTTTGACGGGCGAAGCCACCACAGCCGAAGAGCGCCAAAACACCTTCACAAAGATGATGGACGTTGCGTTCAGCATCATTTGATGAATCGATAGAAAAAGAAAAAGCGGGTTTCACAATTGTGAGATCCGCATTTTTATTTTGTTGAATTGATCGCAAGTTGAGTGCCGCAATCACTTTTTATTTTCAGCCGCTGCAACAGTTTTTCCCATATCGCAACTGCCCGTAAAGATAGCGTTTTGTTCGATCATGAGTGTTTTGGTTTTGATTTCGCCGAACACACGCGCCGTCTCTTTGAGCGAAAGCAGTTCGCCAACCACCACTGTGCCTTCGATGTGTCCCATGATTTCAGCATTTTGACAAACCAGATGACCTTTGAGCGCGCCTTGCGGACCGATCACCACTTTGCCTTTGCAGTCGAGGTTGCCATCGACCGTGCCATCGATGCGAAAATCGCTTTCGGCAGTGATTTCACCCTTAATTTTTGTACCATACGCCAGCACATTGTGCGCAATTCCTGTATTCGAGACCTCTTTTCCCATAGAGCCAATCAATTTTTATTGTTTTACAACTTGCAAAGTTACAAAATTATTTTGTATCGACAAAATGTTTTCTGAAAGCCCCATCGCGACCAAGTTTGGCACAGGATTTGCAATTGAATGGTGGCGAGATTATGTTTTTTGAAGCAACAAAAACCATTCGTTTTTATGCCAGAAAACATATTTTTTAAGTCCACAGGAAACTTGAAAACTTTTAAGTTTTCCAATATCTATCTGAAAACTAGCCACTTTCGAAAAGCGCGAAAATTAAAAGTTTCGCTAACGGCAAATGAACGACAGAAAAGAGTAATTTCGCACCCCGCATGGAAATTAGCGAAAAAATAGTAGAAATCGCGTCAGAAAAATTTCTGAAATATGGTTTGCGCAGCGTTACGATTGACGATCTGTGCAACATTTTGCGCATTTCGAAAAAGACTTTTTACGTCTATTTTGCAACGAAAGATGACCTTGTGGAGGCAGTTTTGCACCGTCAGGAGGCGGAATTGGAACGAAAAATGGTGCGCGACTTCGAAGAGATGGCATCGGTGCTCGATGTGCTAGTGGCAAATCTGCAAATAGTGCAGCGCACAAAGGAGATTTTGCAGCCGCCACCATTCCTTTTCGATCTGCAAAAATACTACCCTGCCCTTTTCGAGCAGCACAAACAGACCATTTTTGTGGGAATTCAACGGCATTTGCACCATTTTATACAACGCGGCGTGGACGAAAAAATGTTTTGTGCCGACATCGATGTGCACCAAACTGCCATGTTTTTGTCGTATTTGCACCGCGGATTGCTCGATGCGTTGTCGCACCCCGATGCTGAGCGCGAGGAATTTACGCTGATTTGTCGCCACGGCTTGAAACTGATTATGCGCGGCATTTTGACCGACGAAGCCAAGCGACTGATGGACGAGAAAATGAAAAATTATACAGAAAAATAAACACGAAATTAAGCGAAAAAGATGAAGAGATTATTTTTATTGCCGATGTTGGCGCTGACCATTAGCGTTCAGGCGGTGGCAGAAGACCATGTGATGGCCGCCACCAAAGGCACAACGCGCGCCAACGCACCCGAATCGCTCACGTTGAGCATCGACGAGGCACAAGACTACGCCGTGAAAGCCAACCGCTCGTTGCGCAATGCCGAACTTGCAGTGCAACAGGCCTACGCACAACGCTGGCAAACCATTGCCGCCATGCTGCCGCAAGTTGATGGCAGTTGGGGATTTAACTCGATGTGCGGTTACAAAATGGAAATGGCAGGAATGACAATCGACATGCCAAACTACTCCACATTGGGCGTTACGGCATCGGTGGGAATCAGCGGACAAGCCGTAGTTGGCACCATATTGAACAACATCGCCATCGACATGCAAAAAATTTCGCTCGAACAGTCGGAAGACAATCTGCGAGCCAATGTGAAAACATCGTACGCATCGGTGCTGGTGCTGCAAGAGGTCGTGTCGCTGCTCGACTCGAGCCTGACCAACGTAGAACGTTTGGCCGAAATGACCCAACGCTCGGTTGATGTGGGCGCTGCAGAACAGACCTCGGCCGACCAGATAGTAGTGCGCGTGAACACGCTGAAAAACAACATCAACTCGAACAAACGCTCCATTCAACTCGGCATCAACACGCTGAAAGTGCTGCTCGATGTGCCAGTCGAGACGGAATTGACGCTCTCGTCGACTTTGGACGACATGCTTTCGGGCGACGAAGTGCTGCGCTTACTCGGTCAGGAATTTTTGATCGAGAAAAATCTGAACTACCAAACCCTCGAAAAAAATGTTGATTTAGCAAAAGCGAATGTCCACATGGCTGGCTGGGCTTACGGTCCAACGGTTGGCGTGGGCTATCAATATTCGAACCAGCACTATTACGACGATGGCGGTTTCCGCATGACGCCGCCAAATGCCGTGAGCGTTACCATTTCGATGCCGCTGTGGTCGTCGGGCAAAAGGGCTGCTGGCGTAGTGGAGAAAAAAATTGCGCTCGAAACGGCTCGCAACACATTGGCTGAGACTTCCGACAATCTTGCCATTCAAAATGAGCAATTGCGCTACAATCTGCAAAACGCTTTCGAGACCTATCTGACCGAAAAAGAGAATATGGACGTTACTCAACGCGTTTTTCAATCGACCACGAACAAATACAACTACGGCGCCGCGTCGAACCTCGAGCTTGTGAACGCCAGCAACGATGTGATAAGCGCACAATCGACCTATGTTCAGGCCGTTCTCACACTGGTGAATGCCGAAGTTGAACTCGACAAATTCTTGAATAATTAAAAAATTAGATAAAAAAATAAAATAATAATAAAAAAGCAATGAAGAAAGCATTTATTTTAGCAACCACGGCATTGGCACTTGTTGGTTGCGGGAGCAAAGAACAAGCCACAACCGAAGAGGCTACGACCGAGCGCACCGAAGTGGTAGAACTGACCACACTGCACACGCGCGAAATTCAGAGAGAGATCACCCTATCGTCGAACCTTATGGGCTACGAAACGGTGAATGTGGCACCATCGATCACGGGAAAAATTGAGCATATCTATGTAGAGGTGGGCGACCGCGTAGCAAAAGGTGCCGACCTTGTGCGCATGGATCAGCAACAATACAAAACCACGAAACTTTCGATTGCCAACCTCGAAACCGAGATGGCTCGTATGGAAGGTTTGATTCAGACTGGTTCGGTGTCGCAACAGCAATACGATCAAACCAAACTTTCGCTCGATCAGACCAAAGAAAATCTCGATTTCTTGCAGAAAAACACATACGTGAAGGCCAATTTTTCGGGCGTAATTTCTGCCAAAAACTACGAAGATGGCGAACTCTATAGCGGCTCGCCAATTGTAGTGCTTACGCAAGTTGACAAACTGAAAACGCTTGTTGCAATTCCAGAATCGTACATTCCACTGATAAAACAAGGCATGAAACTCGACCTGCGTTCGGAGGTTTATCCCGACAAGGTTTTCCCAGCCACCATCGAAGTGGTTTATCCAACGGTCGATGCATCGACACACACATTCCAAGTGAAAGTGGTTGTGCCGAACAAGAGCGGGCTGCTGCGTCCGGGCATGTATGTAACCACCACGCTCGGTTTGGGCAAAGCCAACGTGATAACCGCGCCCTACTCTACCGTGCTGAAACTGATTGGCGCCAACGACCGCTATGTCTTCATCAACAACAACGGCTACGCACAACGCGTGAGTGTGGAGATGGGCCAGCGTTTTGGCGACGATGTTGAGATATCCGCTCCAGAAATTGTCGATGGCGTAGAACTCGTTACCAAAGGCGAGGCACGCTTGGTCGATGGTGTGAAAATAGTTGTTGGCTCGACGGCTGCAGCAAAATAAAGGAGTTTTTCATCAGAAAAAAATTAGAAAACAATGGCAATATACAAAACTGCGGTCCAAAAGCCAGTTACCACTGCGCTGATATTTGTGGCAGTGATCATTATCGGTCTGTTCTGCTATGTGCAGTTGCCTGTGGACCAATATCCAGAGATGGATCCACCATACATCACGGTGATGACCACCTACGCGGGTGCGTCGGCATCGGAGGTGGAAACCAACGTTACGAAAGTGATGGAAAACTCGCTGAACTCGGTTGACCATCTGAAAGAATTGACCTCGAAATCGAAAGATAACATTTCGCAGGTTACCATGGAGTTTGAATGGGGTACGAACCTCGACGAGGTAATCAACGATGTGCGAACATACGTTGACCTTGTGAAAGATAATCTGCCCGACGGCTGCTCCAACCCTATCATCTTGCGCCTTTCGACCTCGATGATGCCTGTAATTCAATATGCCGTAACGGCCAACGAGAGTTATCCTGCGCTCGACAAACTGCTGGACGATGAAATTATTCCTCAGTTGAACAGCGTCGACGGTATTGGTAACTTGACCGTTTCGGGTGCGCCCGACCGCTACGTCTACATCTATCTCGATCAACAAAAACTCGATGCCTACGGACTTACGGTTGAAACTGTAGGCAACATGATTTCGGCAAACAACCTAAACATGTCGTCGGGTACGGTGAAATTGGCGAAAGAGCAGTACCAAATGGAGGTGCGCTCGGAATATGCCGAATCGTCGGAGATTAACGACATTGTGGTAACCACCACGGCCGACGGTCGCCAAGTGTATGTGCGCGACATTGCCACTGTGAAAGATACCATCAAAGAGCTGTCGCTCGATGAGAAAACCGATGGCATCGAGTGCGCCCGCTTGATGATTACCAAACAGACTGGTGCCAACACCGTGCAAATTTGCCGCGATGTGCGCAAAGAGATCGAAAAGATTAAGCAGACATTACCTTCCGATGTGCAGTTCAAACTGATTTACGACTCGTCGGAAACCATCGAAAACTCCATCAATTCGCTGAAAGAATCAATCGCCTACGCGCTGCTGTTTGTGGTGCTTGTGGTGCTGTTCTTCCTTGGACGATGGCGCGCCACGCTCATCATCAGTTTGACCATTCCTATATCGCTGATTGTGGCGTTCATCTATCTGAAGTTAGTCGATTCGTCGCTCAACATCATCTCGCTCTGTTCGCTCACCGTGGCCATCGGTATGGTGGTGGACGATGCCATTGTGGTATTGGAAAACATTACGAAGCACGTCGACCGTGGTGAAAATCCGCGCGAGGCATCAATCTACGCCACCAACGAGGTTTGGGTTTCGGTTATCGCCACCACGCTGGTTTTGGCTGCCGTGTTCATTCCTCTGACCACGCTCACCGGCATGGCGGGCATCCTGTTCAAAGAATTGGGCTGGATTGTAACCATCGTAACCACCACTTCCACACTCATCGCCATTTCGCTTACGCCAATGTTGGCCAGCAAACTGCTGAAACCGCGCCAAGTGCATGTCGACGAAAATGGTAACCTGATTGACGATGGAGCGAAAAAGACTTGGTACGACAAAACCGTGGTGCGCGCGCTCGACTGGATCGATGGCAAATATGCCAGCGCATTGGCTTGGTGCTTGGAGCATAAATGGGTGGCTTTCACGGGCTTGTTCCTGTTCTTTGCCGTGACCATGATTCCTGCACTGACAGGCAAAATCGGTACCGACTTCATGCAACAGCAAGATAATGGCCGTATGTCGGTAACCATCAAACTGCAGCGTGGTACGCGTATCGAGGAGACTTTGAAGACAGCGCGCGCTTTGGAGGCTCGTTTCACCGAACTTGTGCCAGAAATTCAGTTGATTTCGACTTCGGCTGGTTCCAACGACGACTCGAGCATTTCGGCACTTTTCTCATCGACAATGAACAACACCATTTCGATGACCATTCGCTGCAACAAAAAATACGAACGCGAACGCTCCATTTTCGATATTGCCGAGGTTATTCGTCAGGAAATTGCGCGCTACCCCGAGATCACCGACTATCAGGTAAGCACCTCGTCGGGCGGTGGCATGGCATCTAATTCAGTCGATGTCGAAATTTATGGATACGATTTCGATGCTACATCTGCATTGGCCGAAGAGATTCAGGCAAAATGTAACCACGAAGTGAAGGGTGCCCGCGACGCCACCATCTCGCGCGACGACGAACGCCCCGAAATCAAAATCATCGTCGACAAAGAAAAAGCAACCCGCCTCGGACTGACGCCGGCTACCATCTCCACCTATCTGCGCAACCGCGTGAACGGCATGTCGTGCGGCTATTTGAAAGAAGATGGTTCGGAATACGACATCGTGGCGCGCCTGCAAGAGGACGATCGCAACACCATTCAAAAAATTCAAGACCTGACCATTCCAACGCCATCGGGCAAGAGTGTGAAACTGTCTGAAGTCTGCTCCATTGGCGAATATTGGACACCACCAACCATCGAACGTAAACTGCGTCAGCGTATCGTAACCGTGTCGGTAACGCCTTACAACGTACCGCTGGGCGAATTGGCGCAAAACATTCAGACGCAAGTGGTCGACCAACTCGACATTCCGCAAGGCGTGAGCATTCGTTTGGCGGGCGACTACGAAGATCAGCAAGAGACCTTCAGCAAAATGGTGCTTTTGGCAGCGCTCATCGTCATGCTGGTTTACATTGTTATGGCCAGCCAGTTCGAATCGTTCAAGAAACCATTCGTCATCATGTTCACCATTCCATTTGCGCTCTCAGGCGTAGTCATGGCACTGTGGATGACGGGTCGCTCACTCGATATGATTGGCGCACTTGGTCTGATAATGCTAGTCGGCATTGTAGTGAAAAATGGTATCGTGCTTATCGACTACACCGACCTGCTACGCGAACGCGGCGTGGAACTGAACAAAGCCGTTGTAGCCGCTGGTCGTAGCCGTATGCGTCCTGTACTGATGACCGCCTTCACCACCATTCTTGGTATGGTACCAATGGCAGTATCGTCGGGCGAAGGTTCTGAAATGTGGCAGCCAATGGGCATTGTGGTAATTGGCGGTCTTACGGTTTCTACCTTCCTCACCTTCTTCATGGTTCCGACGCTCTACGCAGCCATGTCGCGCCACGGCGAACGCGACCGCATCTCGGCCATGCGCAAAGGCTTCATTTTCATGAACATCAAACTGAAAAAGAACAAAAAGCAGGAAGGCATCGCCGAAAATAGCGCCGAAACTGAAAAATAAAACCTAAAATCGATTAGTATGAAATCTGTAATGATCATATTCAACCAAGCCAACACCGAGCGCGTGGAGTACATGCTCGACACGCTCGAAGTGCGCGGCTTCACATTCTTCGAACAGGTGCAAGGACGCGGTACAAATGGCGGTGAGCCACGCCGTGGCACACACGCTTGGCCCGAAATGAACTCGTGCATCATCTCCGTGGTGGACGACGACAAAGTGCCATCGCTGCTCGAAGCAGTGGAAAAACTCGACATGCGCAACAAAGAAGTTGGCGTGCGCGCCTTCGTTTGGAACATCGAGGCGACAGTCTGATTTTCCAAAATCGACACAAAATGGGAAAGGAAAGAATTATTTCGATTCTTTCCTTTCTATTTTTCTGATAATCAGTAAATTACTGCTGTTTCGTGCGCAAAAGATTGATATCGCCACTCCTGAAGTAGGTAATGGGATCGCCGTTGTCGTCGCGATCGGTACCGGTGGCTTGAATAACGTAGTAGTACGCTCCTTGCGCCGCCTCTTTGCCGTTGATTGTGCCGTCCCAACCTTTAGCAGGATCGGTGCTATGAAAAACCTGCCTTCCCCAACGGTTGTAGATGTAGCAACTGTACGACTTCAACGACCTATACGCCACACGAAACTCATCGTTTTTGCCATCGCCATTGGGAGTAAACACATTTGGCACCTCCAACTGCGATTCAAGCACCTCCACATCGATAGAATCGGTATATTCGCACTCGCCCGATGAGATTACCGTGAGCAGCACCCGATAGTCGCCACTCTCGTTAAAGGTATAGCGCAGATCTTTGTCGCTGTAGTGCGTGTAATTTGAAGGATTTCCCTGCGGATAGATGCGCCAATCGTAATAAATGCCGTCGATAGGATTTGCACGACTTTCGAAAAAAACCACCAGCGGTCCAGAACCCGAAATATCAGAGCCAGAGCGGTCGCGTTCGTTTTTGCCAGCGCGTTCCTCGATAGTAGCTTTCAAATGCGCCTCCACAGCAATGGCCTGATACAATTCCGATATTGCCGCCGACTGCGCCACGCCCAATTTTTGTCCCCAATCGTCGCCCGAGAGGGTAAACTGCGTGTTGCACAACGGCGCTGTTAGCACAATTTCGGTAAAAGGCGTTATCTGTTTGTAAGTTTGTGGCATTGGCTCAGTCCACGCATCGCCCGAAAACGACACGGCGTCGTACGTCAGCGTGAGCGTACGCGGCAAACGATGCGTTGCGCCATTTTTATCCTTATAAATCAAATCAGGAGCGGAAAACTCCGGCACAATTTTAATGAACTCGCAATCAGCATACGGGATATTGACTGCCGAAATAGTGAGCGGATATTTTGCATAATCTATCACCCAAATCCAAAGCGAATCGCGACCGCCAATTTTCAAGATGTAGCCCTCGCCATCTTCAGGCGAAAACTCCGGCGTATTTGCCACAAAATTTCCGTCAAAATCAGTCCATTCCACATCACTTTCCGTGCCTGTATAGCGAATCTCGGTCGACGAAGTTATGCCATTGAACAAAAAAAGACGATCGAGGCTGATAAGCTCCGTGCTCTCAACCTCAACATACGGATAGGTGGCATAGAACTGCGCGCTCGCCACTGCGGCACACACGCACGCCCAAACCACCAAAAATGCTCGTTTCATCAAAATATCTTTTCTATTTGTAACGACAAAAGTAAGATTTTATTTTGAAAACGGCAAAAAGATAAAAATGGAAAGTGAAAAACGAACTGCAGCACGCAATTACCGATGATGCTTAATCGACGGCACATTTTGACGGCTCAGCGCAGTCGGAACATCTACCGCCACCGCGCATTCGTTGCCATCGAAATCAAGATATTTCACGCTCAACTGCTTGACGCCACGCGTTGCAAGGTCGAGCGGCTGCAAATCGAACGACGCCACATCGCTCAACAGCGCCTTGGCATCGTCGCCATTCAAATGGTGGCACAGAGAAACCGTCAGCACCGAATCGCCCACCTCTATCGCGGCTGCATTGCACGCCAAAGCATAGCGATGTTTGCGCAGACTCGAACCGTAATAATCGAACAAAACATTCAAATAGTGTCCCGAAATCCATGCCCAAACTGGTTCAATCGCTTCAGTGCCAAGCGCTGCTATCTCATTTTCAGAATTGCAGATTTGCGCCTCAGCCTCGTAGACGAAATGAGCGTAAGTCAAGTTCATATTGAAGGTGTAGCCCGTGCCAGTGGTCAAATACGAATACTCCACATAGCAACGATGTCCAATCAGCGAATCGGGGAAATTAACCGAAATCGATGGCCAATAGGTTGTCGTCGAATCATCGTCGAGAAAATAAATACCACCCTGCTCGTTGCTCAGCGCAGTAACCACCATAGCCGAGTATTCATCTTCTTCAGTCGATTTATCGGTGCAAGCGTCGAAACCAAACACCGTCAACGCAGCCGCGGCCATCAGCAAAAAATTCTTCGAAAAATGTATCATTCTTTTGTGCAACTTCTGCTATAAAGATGCAAAAATGGGTTAATTCGTTGCACGCCAACACAAAAATCGACAAAACGATACACCATATTAAATAAAATAACTACCTTTGCAAGTTGCATAGCACATAGCCGTGCAACCATGAAAAACACACGCGGACGATTCTTTTTCTTCAGAAATCGTCCAGAAATAGGAAAGTAATGAGTAGAAATTACCGATCTACCCTGCACCAAATCAAGGCGCGAGCCGCCTATTTGCGTCATGCACACCGTCGAGGCGGTTTTGGCATTCATTCGCCGTACATCTTCCGCTGGCTCAACAGCGTGCTCTACGAAAAAACGCCATTCTACGCCTACGAGCATCTGCGGTCGCTACGTCGGTCGCTGCAAACGGACAAAACGCCCATCAGCCTACATGGCTTTGGCACTGCCACACGCGCCCGCATCACGCAAGTGAAAAACATCGCTCGTACCGCCACAGCACGGCAAAAACATGCCGAACTGCTCTTTCGAATAGTGAACGACAGCCACGCGAAAAACATTCTAGAACTCGGCACAAACCTCGGTCTCACCACACTGCATCTGGCCAAAGCCAACAAGCAAGCGCACGTCATCACGCTCGAAGGCGAACCCGCACTCTGCCAATTTGCGCAATCGCTTTTCCGCCGCGAAAATGCGCTCAACATTCAGCACCTCTGCGGCGATATCGACCAGACTTTGCCCACCGCACTGAGCAACATGCCGCGCCTCGATCTCGTATTTTTCGACGCCAACCACACCTACGATGCCACCATGCGCTACCTGCACCAATGTCTGCCGCACGCACACGATCACAGCATTTTCATTTTCGACGACATTCACCGCTCCGAAGGCATGGAGCGCGCTTGGAACGAGATAAAAACCATACCACAAATTCGCGTAACAGTCGACATTTTCCAAATGGGCATCGCATTTTTCAACACCGATTTGCAAAAAGAAAACTACGTCGTAGCAAATTGATAATTGACAATTGATAATTGATAATTAGACAGTTAGCGAACTTTACACACTTTCCCACTTTACACACTTTTCACTTTACAGACTTTATAAACTTTCCACTTTATAAACTTTCCACTCGCATGATCTACACAAAAACAGGCGACAACGGCACCACCTCGCTCGTTGGCGGCAAACGCGTGCCCAAAACCAACGTGCGGCTACAAGCCTACGGCACAGTGGACGAGCTGAACTCGTTTCTCGGACTTTTGAAAGCAAAAATCCGCCCCGAACAACGCCAAATATTGCACGATATACAAAACACACTGCTTGCCATCGGAGCAAATCTTGCCACCGACACCACATGCACACCGCTGCACGAATCTGCCAAAATTTCGGAGCAAAAAACGACGGAACTCGAGCAAAAAATTGACGAAATGAACGCCAAATTGCCAAAATTAACAAACTTTATTATTTATGGCGACGACGAAATTTCGGCCCTTTGCCATGTGTGCCGCGCCATTGCACGACGTGCCGAAAGATGCATCTTAGAAGTTGATAATCAGCAAGTTATAGACACAGAAGTAAAAAAATTTATGAACCGTTTGTCCGATTTTCTTTTCGTCTTTGCACGACTTTTGGCAGCCGAAAATTCATCGAACGAAAAATTTTGGGCAAAAAATTGATAATGATAAAAAAATCACTATCTTTGCAAGTTGAAAACTGATAGTTAGGCAGTTTTGTAAAGGAACAACAATTTTTATCGTTTATCGCCATGTATTGGACTTTGGAACTAGCGTCGAAACTTGAAGATGCGCCTTGGCCAGCCACCAAAGACGAGCTCATTGACTATGCAATGCGTTCGGGTGCGCCATTGGAAGTCATCGAAAACCTGCAAGAAATTGAAGACGAAGGCGATGTTTACGAGAGCATTGAGGACATTTGGCCCGATTACCCTAGCAAAGAAGACTTTTTCTTCAACGAAGAGGAGTACTAACAAGTTTTTGACGAAAAAAAACAAAAAAGGTAGACCGAGCACGCAATTTTTCACAACGTTTTCAGTTATAATTTTGAGGTGTAGTCCGTTGCACCGCTCAAAACATGGACAAAACTATTTGTGAAAACGCAAAAAAAATACAAACTAAGGCTCTACCTAACGATTATTTTCTGCACAGTAGCATGTTCCGTGGCTCACGCACAATTCGATGCGCAACTCACACAGTACATCTACAACAGAACAGTAATAAACCCCGCTGTTGTTGGCGAACAGCAGATGGTGCAGATATCGGCTCTGCAGCGTTTACAGTGGATTAGCATCGACAACGCACCACGAACGACTTTCGTCTCGGTGCATTCGCCAGTGAAAATTGGCAAAACAAAGCACGGCGTTGGCGTTCAGTTTGTAAACGACATTTTTGGCATCTTTTCCAACCAACAAATCAACTTGCAATATGCATACAAGTTGAAGTTGGGCGATGGCGTTCTGAGCATCGGTGCAAACATCGGCGTATCGAATGTGAAAGTGAAAGGCGATAGCGTGAAACTGGTCGAAAGCGACTACCACGTGAAAGACGACGACGCAGTGCCAACGAGCGAAGTCTCGGGCGTAACATTCGACTGCGGATTGGGCATATCCTACTCCACCGAACGCTGGCACGTTGGCATTTCGGCGCTACATCTGCCCGAATTGAACATTGCACTTGGCTCGCTCGATGGTTTTCACATGACGCGGCTCTACACCGCATCGGGAAGTTACAATTTCAAGCTGAAAAATCCCGACTACGCCATCAAAACCTCGGCAGCAGTCATCACCGACTTTGTGAGTTGGAACCCGAGCATCACAGCACTGCTCGACTATAAAGGAAAATATTGGGGAGGCCTCGGCGGACGGCTCGACGCCATCTCGTTTCTCCTCGGAATAAAAGTGCTGAACGGACTAGTCGTTGGTTACGCCTACGACCTGCCAGTAAACAAGATAATCACCGCAAGCCACGGTTCGCACGAAATCTATTTGGCGTACGAATTCGGACTCGGATTGAATAAAAAAGGAAATAAACATAAAAGCGTAAGAATACTCTAAACGCTTAAAGATACTCTAAAATTGAGCATACTATGAGAAAAAAATCGTTCGTCATCGTAGCCATAGCGGCAATCACGCTATTGGCAGGCTGCTCCAAAGCCCCGAAAGGCTTCTTGGCAGGCGTTTACGGCAAATCGAAACCAGAAACCACGCCCTATGGCATGGTGTTCATTCCTCGCGGCTCGTTTACCATGGGTCCAAACGACCAATCGGCCACTTGGGGAATGCAACCCAAACAGGCTGTGAAGTCAATCGACGCCTTCTGGATGGACGAAACCGAAATCACCAACGGCGAATACCGCCAGTTTGTAAACTACGTGATCGACTCGCTGGCATTGCTGAAACTGCGCGCTATAGACGATGAGACCGAAGCCGCCAAATACTACACCACATACAAAGTGTACAAGCAGGAAGATCCCGACACCATAATCAACTGGAAAGCAAAAATTCCATGGAATGTGAAATGGAAAGAGGATGACGAATTGAACGAAGCAAAATATAGCGCAATACAAGAGATGTATTTCTATGGTGAAGAACAAACCATTGGAAGGCAAATCAACACACACATTCTGAACTACTCGTACAAGTGGGTCGACTACAACCAAGCCGCCCTGCCAGGCAACGAGTTTAACCCCTACACAGGCAGTTACAATCCCAAAGCCAAAGTGCGCATCGATAGCGCATTCATGCGCGGCAACGCCATTGTCGACACGGTGATTGTGAAACCTCTGCGCCACCGCAGCGACCTCGTTTGCAGCAAAATCATCAACATCTATCCCGACACTATGTGCTGGATGCGCGAATACACCTACAGTTTCAACGAACCAGCCATGCACAACTACTTCTCGCACCCGAGCAACGGCAAATATCCAGTAGTTGGTGTATCATGGGATCAAGCCGTGGCATTCTGCCATTGGCGCAACAAACTCTACGAATCGGTTCCTGGACTTCCAAAAACACACGAATTCCGTCTGCCAACTGAGGCTGAATGGGAATATGCAGCACGCGGCGGACGCCATTTGGCAATGTATCCTTGGGGCGGTCCATACATTCGCGATGCAAAAGGTTGCTTCATGGCCAACTTTAAGCCAACACGCGGCAACTACACCGAAGATGGCTATCTGATTCCTTGCCAAGTAGGCTCGTTCGACCCGAACGACTACGGACTGTTCGACATGGCAGGCAATGTTTCGGAATGGACAGCCGACACCTACGACCCAACCGCAGCCACATTCACACACGATATGAACTCGGCTTACAACTATCATTCTAAAATGAACGACCCCAAAATTATGAAACGCAAAGTCATTCGCGGTGGTTCGTGGAAAGATGTAGGTGCATTCCTGCAGTGTGGCGCTCGCGACTTCGAATATCAAACCAAACGTAGCCCAGCCATCGGCTTCCGTTGCGTAAGAAGTTACATCGGCGAATAATACACCATATTATATAATTGGGAATTTTACAAAAAAAATAAATAGGCAATAACCAAAAAAAATCAAAAAAAATTATGGCAGCAAAGAAACGCTCGGCTTTCATGGAATGGTATGTTAGCCCGAAAGGAAAAAAAGTAGTTGGATGTGTTTACTCCATCGGTGCAGCGGTCGTTATTATCGGCGCATTGTTCAAAATTTTGCACTGGCCAGGTGCTAGTGTCGTGCTGATGATTGGTATGTTCACCGAGGCATTGTTGTTCACCATCGGTACTCTCGACGATCCACACCCAGATTTGCACTGGAATCACATTTTCCCAGCTCTTACACAAGAAGAGGCCGATCCACTCTACAACCACCTTGGAGCAGGCGTAGGCGGTGGTGCAGCAGTTGCTGGCAATGCCACTGCAGCACAATCAGCTAACAACGCTGGCGTAGTCAATCCGCTGAAAGACGAAGATGTAAAAGCCGTTCAAGAAGGATTGAAGAGCATTAGCGACGCTGCCAAACAGATGGCTGGCATTGCAAAAGCCGCTAGCCTGACCGACACATTTGCACAAAACATGGAACTGGCTGGCAACGCTGCCGCTGAATTCGCAGCAAAACAGCAGAATCTCGATGCTGCATCGCAAGCATTGTTGGCTTCGTACAACGGCATTGCACAAAACATGACCACCGTGCAAACCGCCACCACACAATATGTGGAGAAAGCTGACGCAATCAACAAAAACCTTGGCGCGATCAACTCGGTTTACGAACTGCAACTGAAAAATGTTCAAAGTCAAGCCGAAGTGGTTGAAAAACAGACCGCAAACATTGCAGCCGTTGGTGGTGATATCGACAAAGTACAAAAAGCCATGCAAGCAAGTGCAAACGACATGGCAAAATACCAAGACGAAACAGCCAAATTGGCACAAAAAGTTGTTGATTTGAACGCCATCTATGGCAATATGCTCAACGCTATCAACGCTTAAAAAGCAGTAGCATTTTTATTAGAACACACCTAAAAACGAAAACGAATGAGTGGTGCTACTAACTGTCCGGAAACCCCGAGACAAAAGATGATAGGCATGATGTACTTGGTGCTGACCGCCATGTTGGCACTGAATGTATCGGCCGATATTTTGAACGGCTTTTTGATGGTCGACAACAGTTTGATAAACAACATCAACACTGGTCTGACGCAGAAAAATGCCCTCTACGACGACATGCAATACCTGTACGAGCAGAACCCTGCAAAAGTGGGCGAATGGCTCGAAAAGGCTAACCTCACCAAACAAAAGAGCGACAGCCTCATCGCCTTCATTCACCAAGCCAAAGCCGACTTGATGATGACCGCTGATAAAGTGGAAATCGCTCCCGACACGGTGAACCGACACAAACTGACCACAAAAGACAATACTGACATCGCCAGCAACTATTTCATAGGCGGCGATGAAGTAAATGGTTCTGAAAAAGGTCAGCAATTCAAAAGAATGCTCGAAGAGTATCGCCACTTTGTAGAGCAGATGTTTGGCGACGACAGCACATCGCACAAAATCTACGAACAGCGTTTCTCTACCGAGCCTGCCATGAACTCACACGGAACAGAATTGGTGCCTTGGCTCAATGCACAATTCGAGTCGATGCCAATCATTGCCGTAACGACGCAGCTTTCGAAATACGAAAACGATGTGCAGACTACCGAACAGGAGTTGCTCAGTTATTTCAAGAGCCAAACCGACGCAGGCGACTTCCGCGTGAACAAGATCGAGGCGTTTGTAATTCCTGCATCGAAACACGTGATGCAAGGCGGACAATACAAGGCGCAGATTGTGCTTTCGGCCGTCGACTCGACCAAAGTGCCTGAATACTACATCGGTAGCAACAAACTTTCGAGCGGCACCTACACCGCAAGTTGCAACAGCGTAGGCACATTCCCATTCTCGGGTAAAATTGTGCTGAAAGGCAACGATGGCGTGCCTCGCGAATATCCTTTCAAAGACGAATACACCGTAGGTGAGCCTTCGGCAACCATCGCCAACGAGGACATGAACGTGGTTTATAAAGGCTTCAACAACCGTTTGAAAATTTCGGTTCCGGGCGTGAGCGATTCGAAAGTGCGCGTCGATGTTACGGGCGCAACACTCACCAAGAGCGGCTCGATATACATCTGCAAACCGACGAGCAATGCCGATGTGAAAATCAATGTATCGGCCGATGTCGATGGCAAATTCGTGTCGATGGGTAGCACTAGTTTCCGTGTAAAAGCCCTGCCCGATCCAGCACCATTCTTGCAATACACCGACGACAACAACAACGTTGTGCTTTACAACCCGAACATCGATGGTTACAAGAAGGCACCGAACAAAAAGCAACTGCTTGCATCTAAGTTCGTGGCGCAATATGCCGATGGACTGTTGAAAGCCAACTTTAAGATTGCCGATTTCGAAATGGTTGCAACCGTGCGCGGTGGTAACACCACGAAAGGTTCACCAAACAACGAGTTCAGTGCAGACCAGTTGAACCTGATTAAAGCGCTGAAACCAGGTCAGGAGATATTCTTCAAAAACATTCGATGCACTGGTGATAAGACCACAATTCTGTCGTATCCACCAATTGCAATCCCTGCTAAATAACGAGAAAAGCAGATTTTCAAAACTGAAAATTTTAGAAACATGAACAAGCACTTTTTTGCAACAGCAGTGACCGTACTTTTGAGTTCGGTAGGCAGCCTTTTCGCACAGTGGCCAGGTGAAATTGACAGCACCAGCTACCTGTTCGATGCCGATGGTTCGTTCACACGCGTGTCGGTCGACATCGAAGATGTGAAATCGAAAATCATCACTGTAAATCCGCTGATAGACGATGTGATGTGGCGCAAAACGGTGATTCGTGCCATCGACTTGCGCGAACGCCAAAATTGGTCGCTCTACTACCCTTACGAGAACATCGACTCGCTGTCGCAGAAAAACCTGTTTGCCATCATTTTCAAAGCGTTGCTTCAGGGCGATGTGAAGGGTTATCTGCAACCAGCCGATAAGTTGACGCCTCCACCATTCACGCAAAAATACGAGTTCGACATTCAAAAAGACCTTGTTGAGCGTCTGTTTGGCGACAGCGAAGACTATCAGGACGACTACAAGAAGATTGAGTTCATCACGCAAGGTATCGTGAAATACTACATTCAAGAGACTTGGTATTTCGACAAGCACAGCTCGACGATGGGCAGCAAAATTCTGTCGATTGCGCCAGTTTACAATCGTGAGTACAACACCACATTCGACCCAGCAGGCGAGGTGGACGAAGGTACCATGTGCTGGATTCCGTTCGAGCGCATTCGTCCCTATCTGCAAATGGAATTCATGAAGACCACGGGACGCAACGTGAACCCAATCACCGATTTCGACAACTTCTTCGTAAGCCGTCAGTTCGATAGTTACATCATAAAAGACTATGATGTGCGCGGAACACTGCTCGATGACCCGAACAAATATCCCGATCCCTACAAAATACGCCAAGAACAAGAACGCATAGAGAGCGAGATTTTGAATGCTGAACAAGATTTGTGGCACTATTAATGACACGATTTTAGGCAATAAACATACACAAGACCCGAAGACCAATTTTGGTCCTTCGGATTTTGTGGTGTAAAAAGGAAACGAAAATTTTAACATATTCTTTTCACCGAAAATAATGAAAAAGAAACTGTTACTCATTGTCTTTACGCTTGGGATAGGCGGCTACGCGGTGGCACAAATGACCACGGCGCGGAATTTGTCGTCGTACTCCGATAGCACATACGCCGAGCAACCCACCGACAGCGCAGCCGTTGCTCCTACCGATAACGTGGCTGCAGCACCTGCCGACACTATTGATGCTCTAGCGGCTGCAGTTGCCGAGGACATCTCGGCCGATACGTTGCAAAACGATAACTTGGCGGTTGACACGCTGCAAAACAGTGCTGTAACAACCTTTGCAGCCGACACACTAACGACGGTGGAAGGTCAAGATACCACTGTGCTGATATCGCAACAAACCATAACCGAAGAGACAACGGTAACAACAACCGACGACGGAAAGAAGAAAAAGAAAGAGAAGACGCCAAAACCAAAATATGGCATTAAATGCAACCACTGGTCGATTGCAGGCCATGTAGGCGCAGCGTTCCTCGATGGTGACCAACACCAAAAATACAACGACATGTGGCCACGAAGCGGTGCCGACTGCTCGTTCGACTTCATGGTAGAATACACAGTGAACCCTGGTTTTGGTCTGTTTGTAGAATATGCCTACAATCCATATCGAGGCAAGGCGAACTACTACTACTATGGCGCGAAAGATCCAAACACACAACTGCAACGCCGCTTGTCTGATGCATTCGATTTCGATGGTTTGTCGCACGAGGTGAGCGTAGGTTTTTCGTTGAACATGCTCAACATGTTCTATGCCTATCGTCGTCAGACTTGGCAACTCTATCTGAATGCTGGCGCAGGTTTCTCGTTCTACAACGTGAAAGCGTATGAACCCGACACCAAAACAATTCTCCACAAAGAACGCGATGGCGTACTAGTTGCTCCATCGATCGAAAAAGGTCGCGCCGTAACATTCCCAATTGGAGCCATGTTGGAGTACAATCCAACGCGTTGGTTGGCCATTGCGCTGAACATTGAATATCGTCTGCACGCCAAAGATAACTTCGATGCAACCGAAAAAGGTAACGCCAACGATAACACCATATACATGAGTCTTGGTCTGCGTTGGAAGATTAACAGCGCCAAGCACAAAGAGCAAGAGCATGTGCGCAATCTCTCGCCGCACGACTACTACATTGCTCAAGGTGGCGAAGGCGGAGCAGGTTGCTGCGATCAAGTGACGAAAAATACGCAAAAGATTGCCGAATTGGAAGAGTTGCTCAAAAACATGCATCCATGCGATAGCGTAGTTACCATTGTTTCCGACTCGGTAGTGGTAGCAGAGCAAGAGCCTGACGACGACCACGACGGCGTGCCCAACAGTCGCGACCGCGAGCCGAACACACCAGAAGGTTCGTTTGTGAACACTTGGGGTCAAGCACTCGACCAAGCCGCTATCGAACGCATTTTGGGTTACGGACAATATCAAGGCGAAATTCCAGCCATCTATTTCGAGACTGGCAAAGCCAAAATGTCGCTGCAGGCGCAGATGGAGCTGGCCAAGGTGGCTCGCAAACTCTATGCTGATCCAGATCTACAACTCGACATTGTAGGCTACTGCGACAATGTAGGTACATCGAAAGTGAACAACCCATTGAGTTTGAAACGCGCCGAGGAGTCGAAACTGCAACTGGTTAACCGCTACGGCATCAACGCCAACCGCATCAATGTGTATGGTAAAGGACAGGTGCCTGGTCCAGTAGACGACTTCGAGCCGAACCGCCGCTGCGACTTCATCATGTACAAAGAGAAAGACGCTGAAAAGCACAAACAAGAACACGAAAGCGACATTCAAGAGGGGACGGCAGAATAACCGCAACTCACAAAAATAGAAAGCGCAACCTTTAGGGCTGCGCTTTTTGTGTTGCAAGGGTTTCGATTAAATCAGCCTGCGGCGAAATTCGGCACAGACAACCGCTGCCGCCACCGCCACATTGAGCGACTCGGAAGTTGACGCGCCAGCGGGATAATTTGGAATGAGCAAATGTTCGCCAGCAAACGCAGCCACACGCGGCGAAACACCATTGCCCTCGTTGCCAAGAATGATGGCTCCACACGCAGCAAGATTTTTCTGGTAAAGATTTTCACCATCGAGGAAAGTGCCGTAGACGGGCAGGCCAAGCGACTGATAATCAGCGAGGAACGAAGGAAGATCGGCATAATGCACCTGCACACGCGCCAACGCGCCCATGGTGGCCTGAACAGTTTTTGGATTGTAGATATCGGCGGTGGAAGGCGAGCAAACAATGTGGCTAATGCCAAACCAATCGGCAATGCGAACGATAGTGCCGAGGTTTCCCGGATTTTGTATTTCATCTAGCACAAGAATCAGCTCTGAGCGTAGCAAATCGACCGAAAAATTGTAATCGGGCTGGCGAAAAACTGCCAAAACCGAAGTCGGAGCGGTGAGTTGCGACAGTCGGTGCATCTCATCGTGCGAAACCATTTGCGTAGCGGCGAAATGATGCTGTAAAGCACATTCTGGCGAAACAAAAAGCGACTCGCAATCGAAATACGTCAACAAATCGCCCACAAGTTTTTCGCCCTCGGCAACGAAAAGACGCTGTTCGTCGCGCACTTTTTTCATGCCAAGCGACCGCACAAGTTTAATCTGATTTTTCGAAATCATCTTCTTAAAAAAATTGCCATTTTACGGGTGCAAAGATAAGAAAATCGTAGAATTTTTGCTAACTTTGCAAGTTAAATTGGCTAGTTTGCATACATCAACAAAGATATTACTGCGCCGACTGACGCTAAGTGGCTGTGTAGCAGCGATTTGCTGTTCGTGCAACCTTTTGCGTTATGTGCCAGAGGGCGAGACATTGCTCAACAAAGTGACCATAAAAAGCGATGTTCCTGAGGCCACATCGGACCAACTGCAGTCGTATTTGCGACAAACGCCAAACTCGCGCTTTTTCGGCATTGGTCGAGCAAAATTGGGAATTTACAGTTCGCAAGATGTGAATTCAGACAAGTGGAAAGACCGTTGGTTTCGGAAAATGGGCGAAGAGCCTGTGATTTACGACAGTCTGCAGACTGAGGCTTCGCAGGAACAGTTGGTGCGTCAACTGCACAACAAAGGCTATTGGAACGCCACCGTCGATGTGCAGAAAACAGAGAAAGACCGCAAAACCAACCTCACATTCACCGTCACGGGCAACGAGCCGTATCGCATTCGGTCGTACCAGATCGACATTCCCGACGACTCGGTGATGTACTACCTGAATCGCCGCAAAACTACGCTTCCAAAGGAGGGCGATTTGTTCGATGCCGATGCGCTGTCGGACGAGCGCGACGATGTGGCACAAACGCTGCGCAGGCGTGGTTACTACTATTTTCAGAAAGAGGCTTTGCGTTTCGAGGCTGATAGCGCCGACCATTTGGTTGATGTTACGCTAAAACTTCAGGACAACTACGCGCTGAATGATTCGGCGCAGAAACGCCTTTTCAGCAAGCAATATGTGAGCAGCGTCACCATCTACGACCTGTCGAAATCGATTGACGACAACGGCAAGCTGAACCGCAACGATTTGGACACGACCTATGTTGAAGGTTTCACCGTGATTCACTCGAAAAAAGGTTGTTTTAAACCAAAAAAGTTAGCTGCAAAAGTGCTGATAAAAACCAATGCACGCTACAACGAACGCCGTGTGGAGCGAACCTACGCCATCTTGAACTCGTTGGCCGCCACAAAGTATGTCGACATCAGTTTTGTGGAGCGCGAAGGCGATAGTTTGGCGTGCAATGTGATAGTCGCACCAAGCAAAAAGCACTCATTTTCAGTCGATTTGGAAGGAACAAACTCCGCTGGCGACCTTGGCATTGGCTTGGGCATCACCTATCAGAACAAGAATGCTTTTCGTGGAGCGGAAATTCTGAAAGTGAGTGCGCGCGGCAGTTACGAAGCCATGGGTAAAATCGGTTCGGTGCAGCACGCGTGGGAAGTGGGCGGCGACGCATCGATAATCGTGCCAGAAGTGCTGATGCCGCTGAAAGCCGACACGCGCCGCAGACTTGGCGGAACGACGCAATTCACCATCGGCTACAATTTTCAGCAACGCCCCGAATACAAGCGCAACATCGCCAATTTGGGCATGAAATACACTTGGAGTCACCGACGCACACGCTACACTTTCGATCTGATCGACATCAACTATGTCTACTTGCCGTGGAAAAGCTCGGAATTTGAGAACAAATACATGAACGCATCGTCGTCGATTCGGTTCAGTTACGAAGATCACTTCATAATGCGCCTTGGCTTGGGCATTCAGAATTCGAACAAGCGCACTAACAGCACAACGCAGAGTTTTTACACCCTGCGCGCCAACATATCAACCGCGGGCAACTTGCTCTATGGCATCAGCAATGCCGTTGGGCAGAAACGCAGCGATGACGGTCAATTCCACATTTTCAACACCGCCTATTCGCAATATGTGAAAGGCGACATGGATTTCACCTACAACCAGTATGTCAACAAAAATGTGCGATTGGTGTTCCATGGCGGCATTGGCGTGGCTTTCCCATATGGTAACGCATCGATTTTGCCTTACGAAGAGCGCTATTTCAGCGGCGGTGCCAACAGTGTGCGCGGTTGGTCGGTGCGAACGCTCGGTCCTGGACGGTATGCCAACGGCGGCTACATCGACTACATGAATCAGTCGGGCGATATTCGACTCGATTTGAATGCCGAAATGCGTTTCAAACTGTTTTGGAAAATCTACGGCGCACTGTTTATTGACGCGGGAAACATCTGGACAATAAAGGATTACGAGGAGCAACCCGGCGGATATTTTCAGTGGTCGACTTTCTACAAAGAAATTGCGTGCAGTTATGGCATTGGCATTCGTGCCGATTTCGACTATTTTGTGATTCGACTTGATATGGGCGTGAAACTGTACGAACCGAGCGGCACAACCACTTCGCAGCGTTGGCGCACCGACTTGAATTGGAAAGACGACTTTGCGCTGCATTTTGCAGTCGGATATCCGTTCTAGCAAATTATTTAATTACTTAATTTTCAATTACTTAATTAAATTATTCATTTGAAAATTTGAAGATTTGAAGATTAAAGCATTAAACTGATCAACTTATCAACCAATTTGATTTCTTTATGAAAAAAACACTCTTCATCGCCCTATTTGCAGCCTGCACAAGCATGGGCTGGGCTTGCACTAACTTTTTGGTAGGCAAAGACGCAACCATCGACGGTTCGACCATGGTAACCTACTCGGCCGACTCGTATTCGCTATTTGGCGCGCTCTACCACTACCCTGCCGCCACGCACGCCGAAAGAGCCATGCGTCCGGTGTACGATTGGGACACGGGAAAATATCTTGGCGAAATTCCCGAAGCCGCGCAGACCTACAACGTGGTGGGCAACATGAACGAACATCAGCTGACTATTGGCGAGACCACTTATGGCGGTCGCGAAGAGTTGGTCGACACCACAGGACTGATAGACTACGGCAGCCTGATTTACATCACACTGCAGCGAGCAAAAACTGCGCGCGAAGCCATTCGCACGATGACCGACCTTGTGGCGCAATACGGCTACTGCAGCAGCGGTGAATCGTTTTCTGTAGCCGATCCGCAGGAGGTTTGGATTCTGGAGATGATTGGCAAAGGCGCGGGCAATAAAGGTGCAGTTTGGGTTGCGCGCCGCATTCCAGACGACTGCATTTCGGCACATGCCAACCAAGCGCGCATCACCACATTTCCGCTCGAGGGCAAAAAATCACCAAACAGCCTCAGCAGCAAGCACATAGATCGTCTGCAAGAGCCACAAATTGATGTGGTTTATTCTGACGACGTGATCAGTTTTGCACGAAAAAAAGGCTATTTCAAGGGCAAAGACGAAGAATTTAGTTTCTCCGACACATACAATCCGCTCGACTACGGCGGCATTCGCTGGTGCGAGGCGCGTGTATGGGCATTTTTCAACGCCCTGAACGACAGCATGGGGCAATACATCGACTACATCAACGGCGAAAGTCTGCGCCGCATGCCACTTTGGGTGAAACCGAATCAGAAAATAACACTCGAAATCATGCGCGGTCGAATGCGCGATCACTACGAAGGCACGCCGCTCGACATGACCGTGGGCGCAGGCAGCGGTCCTTACGCCACGCCATTCCGCCCCAGCCCGCTCACCTACAAAGTGGACAGCGTGGAATACTACCACGAGCGCCCCGTGGCAACGCAACAAACGGGCTTCACCTTTGTGGCGCAAATGCGTTCGTGGCTGCCCGACGCCATTGGCGGCATACTTTGGTTCGGCGTTGACGACGCCACAGGCAACCTCTATGTGCCGATGTATTGCTGTCTGACAAAAGTTCCGATTTCGTTCAGCGAGAAAAATGGCAGTCTGCTCGATTTCTCGTGGACATCGGCTTTTTGGGTGAACAACTGGGTGTGCAACATGGCTTACACGCGCTATTCCGACATGATTCCAGAGATAAAAGCCGAGCAGAAAAAATGGGAATCTTACTTCGAGACAGCCGCCAAACAAGCCGATTCGTTTGCGCAATCGTACGACTCGACCAGTATGGTACAATTTTTGACGGATTTTTCGAACGCGCAAGCCGAAACTGCCATCACAGCGTGGAAAAAACTTGGCGAACGCCTGATGGTGAAATATCTCGATGGCGTAACGAAGCCCGAGACCAACGGCGTTTTCGACCGCGACGACTACAACAATCCGAAGAAGATAATTCGTCCGGGCTACAACGAAGACTTCAATCGCGAAGAGTTTGTAAAGCCCAATCCAGAGCGTTTCCGCGTGAAGAGCAAAGACGAACTCGGGACAAAATAGCGTGCTAATTTTCAAACAAATAATGATATGAAAAAACTCAGTTTAATCCTCATTTCAACCCTTGTCTGCATTATGACAAACGCCGAAAATCCATTTTTCAACTACAAAAATTGGGACACGCCGCACGGCACTTACCCATTCAACGAGATTAAAGCCGAACACTACATGCCAGCTTTCGAAGAAGCAATGCGCCAAGGTCTGGCCGAAATCGATGCCATTGCCAACAACCCTAAAGCGCCAACTTTTGCCAACACCATCGAAGCCTACGAAAAATCAGGCCAAATGCTGAACGTGGTGGCAAGTTGCTTCTACAACCTCTGCAGCGCCGAAACCAACGACGAACTGCAAGCCATCGAACTGGAACTTTCGCCCAAAATGAGCGAATACAGCGCCACCATTCTGCTCAACGAGAAACTTTTTGAGCGCATCAAGGCAGTTTATGAGCAGCGCGACAAGCTGAAACTGACAAAAGAGCAGGCAAAAATGCTCGACGACATCTACGACGGATTTGCCAACAATGGTGCCAATTTGTCAGCAGCCGACAAAGAAAAATACAAAGAACTGACCGCCAAACTGAGCGAACTGACGCTCACTTACGGACAAAATGTGCTGAAAGCCACCAACGCTTGGACACGCCTCATCAAAGACGAAAGTCTGCTGGCTGGTCTGTCAGACGACACCAAACAGATGATGCGCGCCAATGCCGAAAAGAAAGGACTCGAAGGCTGGTTGCTCGATCTGAAACCGACCACCTATCTGCCCGTGATGAAATACTGCGACAACCGCGATATTCGCCGCGAACTCTACATGGCCTACAACACGCGTTGCATCGGCGGAGAATTTGATAACACGCAGATAATCAAAGAGATAGTGAATACGCGTCTGGCTTTGGCACAACTTTTTGGCAAAGCGTGCTACGCCGATAAATCGCTGCACAAAACCATGGCCGAGACCAAAGAAAATGTCTACAAACTGCTCGACCAACTATGCGATGCCTACATGCCAGTAGCTCGTGCCGAATACGACGAGCTGCAGCAATTTGCCGACTCGCTCGGATTCTACGCCACACTGCAGGCTTGGGATTGGAGTTACTATTCCGAAAAACTGAAAAACGAAAAATATAGCCTCAACGACGACGAATTGCGCCCCTATTTCGAACTCGAAAATGTGAAAAAAGGCGTTTTCAACCTCGCCAATCGCTTGTATGGCGTGAAATTCGTGAAAAATCCAAAAATCCAAGTCTATAATCCCGAAGTCGATGCCTACGATGTGTTCGACAGCAAAGGCAATTTCGTGGCCGTCTACTACTGCGATTTTCACCCACGCGAAGGCAAACGCGGCGGTGCTTGGATGAACGATTTCAAGCCACAATGGCGCGAAGGCAAAAAAGATTCGCGTCCGCACATTGTGAACGTGATGAACTTTACACGCGCCACAGCCGACAAACCCGCGCTGCTCACCTACGACGAGGTTGAGACTTTCCTGCACGAGTTCGGTCACGGACTGCACGGCATGCTCACGCGCTGCCAATATGCGTCGATGTCGGGAACCAACGTGCCGCGCGACTTTGTGGAACTGCCATCGCAATTCAACGAAAATTTCCTTGGCGAAAAAGAGTTCCTCGACACCTTTGCCAAACACTACCTCACGGGCGAAGCAATGCCGCAAGAGTTGATCGACAAGATTAAGGCTGCGCAAAACTACCACGCTGCCTACGCCTGCGCACGCCAACTGAGTTTTGGCTATCTCGACATGGCTTGGCACACACTCACCGCACCATTCGAGGGCAATGTTATCGAATTTGGCAATGCCGCCATGGAGCAAGTGAAAGTGCTGCCCGTTGTGCCTGAAACGCAGATGGAGACCGCCTTCACGCACATCTTCTCGGGCGGATACGCCGCTGGCTACTACAGCTACAAATGGTCTGAAGTGCTCGATGCTGATGCCTTCTCGGTATTCAAGAAAAACGGCATTTTCGACAAGAAGACAGCCGATAGTTTCCGCACCAACATTCTCGAACGCGGTGGCACTGAGCCTGCCATGGACCTCTACAAACGCTTCCGCGGTCAAGAGCCAACCATCGATGCACTGCTCGAACGCGACGGAATCAAGAAATAGTAGCAAGATATGAGTAGCAAGTAGTAAGACTTGAGAACATAGAAAATTAGGAATGAGGAATTAGGAGTTAGAAATGATATAACTCCGCTAACGGCAGAACGCTGTGGATCCCATAACCTGAAACATTAAACTTGAAACCTGAAACAATAAAAAAACAACTTAAATATGGACGAATTTCAAAAATTTGCGACTAAACACCTGAACATGAACAGTTTAGCGCTCGAACAGTATCGCTCACAAGTGAAAATGAATGGTGGTTACATCTCGCCATCGATTTTGGAGGAGCGTCAACTGAATGT
>CAVHRT010000007.1:0-39343 GCA_963638355.1 Flexilinea sp.
GATCGATTTCATCAAAAGTTGGATGTTCAGCGTTGAAGACATCGACATTCAGCACTTTATCGGTGATGTAATCTTCCGCCACAATGCCAAGCGCGCGCGCCTTGATGCGCACATTGATGTCCTTGCTCACAAGAATGGTCTTCACATCGGGGTGCTGCTTGCTAATCTCGAGCGTGGCGCCAATAATGTAGTGGTCGGGCGTGCGTTCGGTGAAAGCCGCCGAGAGTTCTTCGGGGAAATAGTTTTTCGCCACAATGAAAAGCCGTCCGCGCCCCTCGCCCATGCTAGCACCTTCGGCCGAAAGCATGTCGTCGGTTACATCGTCGAGCTCGCGCGCAAACTGCCGCGCATTGAAGTTAATTTGCTCGTTGCCTTTCTTGAAATGATCGAGTTCTTCGAGAACGACCATCGGAATGTAGACATCGTTTTCCTGAAAATTGTCGAGGCACTTGTAGTCGTGCAAAATGACATTGGTGTCCAATACGAAATTCTTTTTCATGGCTGAAAAAATTTAAGGTTGTGTTTTTCACTAGCAAAGTTAGAGAAAAAAACACAACATTGTTCCGTTTTGGACAAAAAAATTTGTCGCGTACTATTTTTTCTTGAAAAGATGGGGCAAGAAACGCTCCAAAAGCGAATTTATCTCGTCGGAAATTTGCCAACGATAGATGGCGAAAATGCCCAGCGCAGCCAGTAAAACGGTGCGCACAATCGCCTCGGCGAATTGCGACCAAATGTTATCAGGCAAAAATTGCGACACCGCAAATCGGCACACGGCATCAAGAGCGAAAAGTGCGAGGAAAATGGTTACCACTTTCAGTTGCGCCACGGAGAATGGCGAAGTCTTGATCAACGCGCCAACCAGCACCAACAGCGTGGTATAATAGAGCAACGTGGCGAAAAACGTGGCAGCCGCAGCGCCATTTATTCCCCAAATGGGAATCAGAAAATTGTTGAAAATGATGCACAACGCCGTCTGCAGCGCAGCAAAAATCAGCGAAAAATAGTAAAATTTGGAATAATTCAGCACCGATGTGCCAACGCTCAGCGAGGAATTTATCAGTTTGGTGATGCCCAAAATGAATACCACCCATTTTGCCACAGCGTATTGTTCGCCATTCGGTAACAGCCTGAATAACAGGTCGATATTGATCCAAACGACGAAGAAAATGAACAATCCAACCACAAATTGATGCAGCGACACTTTTTTGCAGAGTACGTTTGCGCCAGCGGTGTCGCCATCTTTCAGCGTCTGCGAGAGTTGCGGCAAAGCGATTGCGCCCAGCGAGCGGTAAGGGATTTCGATGACGGCAGCGATGTAGGTGGCTATGGCAAACACGCCCGTGAACGCCAATCCCTGCTGCGCACTGATGAAAAATGTGCTGACCACAGGCGTTGCAGCCGATGCAAAAGCCGAAGCAACCAAAAAGAGCGTGTAGAGCAAATAATCGTTGCGCAGTTGGCGGCTAATGTGCTTAAAATCAGGTTTTAGCGATACTTTTTTGAGCGAAAAGACATAGGCCACATTCACCACCGTGGCAATGCCGTAGATGCCGCAAAAACAGTAGACGAACCATTGCAAATTCAGCACTCCGAAGGCGTAAAGCAGATAATCGCACAAGGCAAGAACGCGCACTAGCACCTCGCGCGAGAATTTCGTCACCGTGATACGCATCAGCACGCTCGCATTCGACTCAAAAACGCCCATGTAGAGCATGAAAAACGCCAGCGGCAGCACGGCGTAATAGTAGTCGACGAACAGCGGCGATTTGGCAGCAAACGCCTGCTGAATAGGCTCGCGCAGCGCAATGTAGAGCGTCGCAATGATAGCAAAACCTACGAGCGGCACCACCAAAGTCCAAAAGAAAAATCCGTGGTCGCCCGTCGATTCGCCTTTTTTATCTCTGAAATAGGGATAATAGCGCACAATGCTCGAACTAGTGCCGAGTTGCGCCAGTGCCGAAAGCAGCGCGGCAGTGTCGATAAGCACACGCGTCAGGCCAATCTCCTCGGCCGTGAGAAAGCGCGTCAGCACAAAAAAAGTGGTGACAAAGCCAATCGCCACACCCACATAATTGGTTATGGTACCCTTAATGCTCTGTCGAATGATGACGCCCATTTTCTTTAGTTGATGAGTTGACGAGTTGATAAGAAGTTTATCAAGTTTGTAAAGTTATAAAGTTCATAAAGTTCGCATACTCCAACTTCCTGCAGTTGGTTGTGCTAACGGACTAATTATCAATTGTCAATTATCAATTATCAATTGATTTCACTGCTAACTTCTAACTGCTAACTTCTAACTGTTTTGAGGTATTTTTCCGCTTCGATGGCGGCTTTGCAACCGCTGCCAGCAGCCACCACAGCCTGACGATAGACGGGATCAGCCACATCGCCAGCGGCAAACACGCCCGCCACATTGGTTCGCGGTGTCTCGGCTGGGAAAGTCTTGATGTAGCCCTGCTCATCAGTTTCGATGTATGGTTTGAACACCTCCGAATTTGGGTGATGCCCGATGGCAAGGAAGAATCCATCAATTTTGATGTCGACCGTCGACTCGTCGGGCTCGCCTTTGCGATGCACCAGACGAACGCCCTCCACGCAATCGTTGCCCAGCAGGCAGACGGTGTTATGCTCGAACAAAACCTCGATATTTGGGGTATTCAGCACACGATCTTGCATAATTTTCGAGGCGCGAAGGAATGGTTTGCGCACAATCAAATAGACTTTTTCGCACAAGCCAGCCAAATAAATGGCCTCTTCGCAAGCAGTATCGCCGCCACCGACCACCGCCACGCGTTTTTTGCGGTAGAAGAATCCGTCGCACGTGGCGCAAGCCGACACGCCCTTACCCGCAAAGCGTTTTTCGTCGTCAATTCCGAGATATTTTGCCGAAGCACCCGTGGCAATAATCACCGCATCAGCCTCGAGCGTGGTCTCGCCATCAATCACAACCTGCTTTGGATTGCACGAAAAATCGACCGAAGTAACCTCGCCATAGCGAATATCAGCGCCGAAACGCTCGGCTTGCGCACGAAAATCGGCCATCATCATGTTGGCATCGACACCCTCGGGATAGCCCGGAAAATTCTCCACCTCGGTGGTCTGCGTGAGCTGTCCGCCAGGCTGCATTCCCTCGTAAACAACAGGTTGAAGATTGGCGCGCCCAGCATATATTGCCGCAGTGTAACCTGCTGGCCCTGAACCGATTATAAGACATTTCACATGTTCCATGGTCAATTAAGAATTATGAATTTAGAATTAAGAAAATCCCCAATTGCAGCGCACTGCAACATTTTGCAAAATTACTCTTTTTCGGTGAGATTTTGGGCAAAATGGCGAATTTGGTGAAATTTTTAGTCCGAAATTTTGTCGGATTAGAAAAAAGCTGTACCTTTGCAGCGGGTAAGTCCTATACGACCAGCTCCCTTTGAACTCCCCCAGGGCTTGACCGCAGCAAGGGTAGGAGGTTGTAGCGGTGCGATATAGATCGCTTACCTTTTTTTGTGCCAATTTTTCAGACAAAATAAAAGGCGGGTTCGTTTGAACTCGCCTATTTTCGTGCTGATAATCAGTCGATTACCGAACCACAATTTTCTGCGATTGGTTAGCCGTGCGCACCACATAAACGCCGTGAAGCGAACCGTTCATGCGCGTAACATCGCGACCGAGCATGTCGTAAATTCTGAACTCGTCGTCGCAATAGACACGACCTTTTTCAGCAAAAATAACGCTCAATTCTGCGCTTTCGATGGCGGTTGGTGTGCTGCGTTTGAATGTCGCTGAAATTTCGATATCGCCCGCAGGCATCATAAATTTATTATCGGCAACTTTGATTTCGTTCGCGCCATTTTTCACCGAAATTGTTTTCAAATCGTAGCCTGCGTCTGGCGTGATGATGAGCGTAACCTCGTCGCCAAATTGAGCCATTTTCGCTACTTCAACCATACCATTTTCCATAGCGTCGATGGTGATGCTGTAATCGTGTTTCACAAAGTTTGCCGAAACCGTAACATCGCCCGCAGGCATTGTGAATTTATTGTCGGCTACGCTGATTTCAGTTTCGCCATTTTTAACCGAAATTTCTGCTAAATCGTAGCCCGCGTCTGGCGTGATGGTGAGCGTAACTTCATCGTTTTCTCTAAATTTTGTAGAATCCGCCTTAACACTACCGCCCTCTACAGTCTCAATTTTCACATCGTACCATTTCGTGGGAATGCAAACAGGACGCACGCTCATGCCGTGACCGCGTTGAATGCCATCAACATAGGTAGTTCCCATTCCATATTCAGGATTCCAATGCGAAACATAAATCGACAAAGATTTGTTAACTTCGCTCAAACTGCTTGTGCGATAGTAGCCTGCCATGTCCATGAAAGTCGAACCATAATAAAATCCCGTTTTAGGCAGAAAAATGCTATTCCCATTTGTGCCAGTCACGGTGTATCCGCCATTTTCGGTGTTATACGTCCAAGTGCAATTGTCAATAATTTCTTGGAACTCAGCAGCAGTTGGCATGCGCCACGAGCCGCCCCAGTTGGCATTTGCTGCGTCATCTTCGAGTTCGAGCACTGTTTTGCCATCTTCGCTGTTGTAGCGCGAAAAATTATTTTCCGTACCAAATTTGTAAGTCGACCAATCGTACAACGCTTTCGTCGCCGTCTCGCCCCAAGCGTAGTAGCCGCCCTGCTCTTCGGGAGCATTGGCGCCAACATTGCAAGTGGCCCATTTCAAGCCGCTCGGCAGACCAAGGTCGACATAGGCGCGACCATTTTCGGTGTTTTGCGCGTTGGCCGCAGTGAATGTAAGAGCCAGCGCCATCAGTGCAAATTTTGCTTTCGTTGTTTTCATCTTTTTTTCCTCCTTAAAACCTAATACTGATTTGATTTTTTACCTTCTTTTTTTTACCTAAAAATTACCATTGAAAAGTCTTTCGCCTCGGTTTTTGCAAAATGTGTGCCAAACGGAAATAAATAAACCGTAAATCAATATAACTTATGCTAAAATTAAGCATTTAAGCCGAGATTTCGAGCCGTTTGTCGACGGAATGGCGACATTTTAACAAAAAAAACGACCAAAAGCGGCACGCATTTACGCATGTCGCTGTAGAGAAAATATGTTACTTGGAAATTATTTCGCCAATTCGCAGTCGGAGCAATGTTTGCGCTGCACTTTTTTCAGGAAATTGGCGCGTTTATCGGCATCGGTGAAGGTATCGCCCAACCAACCGAGTTGTTCGGCCGTGAGCAGATAGTTTTTCACATACTTTTTGCCGAGTTTCAGGCGTTTGCAGTCGCTCGACTCGCGTTTGAGCAGAAAAGCCATGGCACGCGCCTGACCGTAAGTTGCAGTTTTGTATTTGCAGTACGGCTGCTCCTGCGCCACCGCCAGCGTATCTTGCGCCTGTTGCACAGAGGCGATATTGTCGTTTTCTTGGGCGAAAGCCACGCCACACACGGCGCAAAAGGCGATGAGAAAGAAGAGTTTTTTCATAAGGAATTTCTAATTTAACACCTCAATCCCCCAAGGGGGAAGATTGGGTGGTTGTTTTAGCGCTATAATTAAACAATTGAAAATTAGATAATTGGATAATTTTAATTGCCTTTGAGTTTTTTCAGTTGTTCCACCAATTTCTGTTCTGCAGGGTTGGGTTGCGGTTGCCAGATTTGCCGGCCATTCAGTTTGTCGGGCTGATATTGTTGCTTAACAAAATGGTTCGGAAAGTCGTGCGGATATTTGTACTCAGTGCCGTAGTTGAGCGACTTCATCAGTTTAGTTGGAGCATTGCGCAAATGCAGCGGCACAGGCAGATTTCCCGTTTCATTTACAAGTTGCAGCGCGCTATCGATGGCCAAATAGGCGGAATTACTCTTGGGACTCGACGCCAGATAGATGGTCGCCTCGGCCAACGGAATACGACCTTCGGGCCAACCAATTTTCTGAATGGTATCGAAACAGGCATTTGCCAACAAAAGCGCATTTGGATTTGCCAAACCGATATCTTCGGACGCAGAAATCACCAATCGCCGCGCGATGAATTTCGGATCTTCGCCGCCAGCAATCATACGCGCAAGCCAATAGATAGCCGCATCGGGGTCGCTGCCGCGAATGCTTTTGATGAACGCCGAAATAATGTCGTAATGCATCTCGCCATCTTTGTCGTACGCCATCGGATTTTGCTGCAGACGGTCGGTTACGGTAGCATTGTCGATGCAGATTTCGCCTTCGGGCTGCGCATTCACCACAAGCTCGAGAATGTTGAGCAGTTTGCGCGCATCTCCGCCAGCGTAGCGCAACAGCGCATCGGTCTCGTTCAGAGTGATTTTTCGCTGTTTCAGTTCCGTATCAGTCTCGATGGCGCGCTGTGCGAGCGAGAGCAGATCGTCGTCGCTAAGTGGCTGAAGCACATACACTTGACAGCGCGAGAGCAGCGGTGTGATGACCTCGAACGAAGGATTTTCGGTAGTTGCGCCAATGAGCGTAAAAGTGCCATTTTCAACCGCGCCAAGCAGCGAATCTTGTTGTGATTTGCTGAAGCGATGAATCTCGTCGATGAAGAGGATCGGATTATTTTGGTTGAAAAAGTGCGTCTGTTTGGCTTTTTCAATCACTTCGCGCACATCTTTCACGCCCGAAGTGACGGCGCTGAGCGTGTAGAAGGGGCGATCGAGTTGGTTGGCGATGATTTTGGCGAGCGTAGTTTTGCCCACGCCGGGCGGGCCCCACAAGATGAACGACGAGATATGCCCAGACTCGATCATTTTGCGAAGCACGGCGCCCTGCCCTACCAGATGGCGTTGTCCTATGTATTCGTCGAGCGTTTTTGGACGCAAACGCTCCGCTAAAGGCTGCATAAAAAGTGCATAAATTACATCTTGCAAAAGTAACGATTTTTTTGATTTTGGCAAAATCGGGCAGAATTTGGGAGCCGAAACGCAGAAAATCGTTCAAATTCAACAAAAAAAGAGTAACTTTGCAATTTAAAAGACCTTGCACAGGTCCTGTTTCTTACGACAAAAAAATTAACCCCAATAACAAAATGAAAAAAAAAGTTTTAATGATGGCTACCATCTTATCGTTTGCGGCATGTGGTCGCGCGCCACAGCCAGAAACTCCCGCTGTGGAAGAGTTCAACTATGTGGTCGACCGCTTTGCCGACATGGAAATTTTGCGTTATCGCGTGCCAGATCTCGAAAAGCTGACACTAAAACAGCAGGAAATGCTCTATTATCTGACCGAGGCGGCACTGCAGGGGCGCGACATCATGTTCGACCAAAATTGCAAATACAACTTGCTAGTACGCCAAACTCTGGAAGCCATCTACACCGATGAAAATCAGGATCGCGAAAGTGCCGATTTCAAGGCGTTGGAGACCTATTTGAAACGCGTTTGGGTGTCGAACGGCATTCACCATCACTACGCTGGCGACAAATTTACGCCCGAATTTTCGCAGGCGTTTTTCGATGCTGCAGTGCGCGCATTGCCTGCCGAAAAATTGCCGAAAAATGCTGGTTCGGTCGACGAATTGCTCAAAACGCTCGACCGCGTGATTTTCGATCCGACCTATCTTGCCAAGCGCACCAATCAGGCAGCGGGTGTCGATTTGATAGAGACATCGGCATGCAACTACTACGATGGCGTGACACAAGCCGAAGCCGAGGATTTCTACGGAAAAATGAAAGATCCGAACGACGCAGAGCCGATTTCATACGGTTTGAACAGCAAACTTGTGAAGCGCGACGGCGTGGTGCAAGAAGATGTCTACAAAGTTGGCGGACTCTACACAGAAGCCATCGAAAAAATAGTTTATTGGCTCGAAAAGGCCAAAAATGTGGCTGAAAACGATGCTCAACGCGCCGTAATCGAGAAATTGATTGAGTACTACAACACGGGCAATCTGCGCACATTCGACGAATATGCCATTCTTTGGGTGGGCGACACCGCTTCGCAAATCGACTTTGTGAACGGATTTACCGAGACTTATGGTGATCCGCTCGGCATGAAAGCCAGCTGGGAGAGCATTGTCAATTTCAAAAATCTAGAAGCCACCAAACGCACCGAAACCATCAGCAACAATGCGCAGTGGTTCGAGGATCATTCGCCCATCGCGCCCGAATTTAAGAAGGAGAAAGTGAAAGGCGTTTCGGCCAAAGTGATAACCGCTGCCATTCTTGCAGGCGACTGCTACCCCACCACGCCCATCGGCATCAATCTGCCAAATGCCAACTGGATTCGTGCGGCTCATGGCTCGAAATCGGTTACGATAGAAAACATCACCGAGGCATACGACGAATCGGCTCGCGGCAATGGTTTTTCCGAGGAATTTGCTTGGAGCGATCGCGAAGTACAGATGATGGCAACTTACAAAAATCAGACCGACAATCTGCACACCGACCTGCACGAATGTCTTGGTCACGGTTCAGGCAAACTGCTGCCTGGCGTCGATCCTGATGCGTTGAAAGCGTACGGCTCCACCATCGAAGAGGCGCGCGCCGACCTGTTTGGGCTCTATTTCATGGCCGATCCGAAAATTGTGGAACTCGGTTTGCTGCCCAACGATTCGGCCTACGAGGCGCAATATTACAGCTATTTCATGAACGGATTGATGACGCAGTTGACGCGCATCGAGCCTGGCAAAAACATTGAAGAGGCTCACATGCGCAATCGTCAACTCATTGCCAACTGGGTTTATCAGAAATCGCAAGCCGATGGCGATGGCGCCGTGGAAATTCGCGAGCGCGACGGCAAACATTTTGTGGTGATAAACGACTACAAACTAGTTCAGAAACACCTTGGCGAATTGTTGGCAGAGATTCAGCGCATAAAATCGACGGGCGACTACGCTGCAGCGCAAGCCATTGTGGAGAATTACGCTGTGAAAGTGGATTTGAACATTCACAAAGAGATTCTCGAGCGCTATGCCAAGTTGAACATTGCGCCGTACAAAGGTTTTGTAAATCCCGTCTACAAGGCTGATTTCGACAAAAATGGCAACTTCCGCGGTCTGCAAGTGGACTACACCGAAGGCTACGCCGAGCAGCATTTGAGATATTCGAAGGAGTATGGGAATTTGAAATAAAACTAGCATCATGTTTTCCGGAATTGTAGAAGAAACAGCACGAGTGGTGCGCATTGAGCACGATCGCGAAAATGTACATTTTACGCTGACTTGCAGCTTTGTCGGTGAACTGAAAATTGACCAAAGCGTGGCACACAACGGCGTTTGCCTCACAGTGGTGAATATCGATGGCGACACCTACACCGTAACCGCCATGAAAGAGACGCTCGACCGCTCGAACCTTGGGCTGCTCAGCGTAGGCGACGAGGTGAATGTGGAGCGCTCGATGATGATGAACGGCCGACTCGATGGACACATTGTGCAGGGACATGTGGACCAAACCGCTCGCTGCACCGAAGTGCGCAATGCCGACGGTAGCTACTATTTTCATTTTGTGTACCAAAGCACGCCCGAAATGCGCCGCCGCGGCTACCTGACGGTGGACAAAGGCTCGGTAACAGTGAACGGCGTGTCGCTGACGGTATGCACGCCAACCGACGACAGTTTCGAAGTGGCGATAATTCCATACACCTTCGAGAACACCAATTTCCACAGCATCAAAGTGGGTTCGGTGGTAAATTTGGAATTCGACATCATCGGGAAATACATCGCACGAATCAATCAGAATTGAAGATGAAAAAGCTGAAAAATTGGCTAATAGTTGCGGCATTTTTTGTGCCGATATGCGCCGTGGCGCAGGACATTCCCGAGAATACATCGTACACGCAAATCTACGATTTCATCGACGAATTGGCCATCGATCGCATCATCAGCATAAACTCGGTAGTGAAGCCCTACAGCCGCGACTACATTGCGCAAAAACTTCGCGAAACACAAGCCGCCGACTCGCTCCTGACCAAGCGTCAACGCAAGGATTTGGAGTTTTATCTGAACGATTATGCGCTGGAATGCGACACCGTGCCAACACGCAACATCGTGAGCTGGACCGACAAAAAATCGTTCGCGCTGTCGCTGCTGCAGCCATCGTTTCACTACAACAACAAGTACTTCAAAGCGCGCATCACGCCAATTTTGGGCATGGACCTGTTGGTGAATAAAAAGGGTCTGCTGATGAAACGCTGGTTTGGCGCCGACATTCAGATGGACATTGTGAACCATGTGTCGGTGTGGGCCAGCTACCGCGATCAATCGTACAACGGCGACTATCTGAAAGACGAATATTTCAACGTGAAACGTCACGGAGCGCGCATTTCGCAACCGCAATATCTGAACCAACTGCCAGGCTGCGAGTACAAAGAGGCGACCTACGGCGGCGACTACAGCGACCTGCGCGGCGGCATCAAAGCATACGCTTGGTGGGGAAGCATCGGTTTGGTGAAAGATGTGATTCAATGGGGCGACGCCTACAATGGTTCGAACATCATTTCGGGGCGCGCGCCAAGTTTCCCCATGGTTACGCTGAATCTGAAGCCTTGTCGCTGGTTCGAGCTGAACTACATTCACGGCTGGTTGGTGAGCAATGTGCTAGATTCGACCAACTACTATGTGGAAAACTACACCGACAGCACCACCACGCGCCACTACCGCCCAGCCAACAAATTTATTGCGGCTAACATGCTCACTTTCACGCCAATACAAGGCCTGAACCTGTCGCTCGGCAACGCCATAATCTACGCCGAACGCAATGTGCAAGCCGCCTATTTCATTCCAATAGCCTACTACAAAAGCATCGATCACCTGCTGACAAAAGGTCTCGGTACAGAAAATCAGAACTCGATGATTTTCTTCAACGTCAGCAGTCGCAACATCAAACACCTGCACCTCTACGGCTCGGTTTTCTTGGACGAATTCAACTCGAAACGTCTGAAAAAAGGTAACGCCGAGCGCAATCCGTGGTCGTACAAGGTAGGTTTCAACGTGAGCAACTGGCCGCTGAAAAACTTGTCGGTACAAGGCGAATTCACGCGAACCAACATCATCAACTACAAACACTCCATTTCCACACTCACTTGGGCATCGAACGGCTACAATCTAGGACATTATCTGGGCGATAATTCGCAAGATATTTATGTGGCAATCGACTACAAACCCGTGCGCGGACTGGATTTGAAGATGTCGTACACCAACGCCACCAAATACAACGACTACAGTTACATTCGCAACGTGGTCGACGAGGCACTAGCGCAAAAGCCTTTCGATGAAAAAGTTTGGCAAAACGACATTGTAGCGTTCAAAGCCGTGTACGAAGTGGTGAACAACGCCTACGCCATAGTGAATGTAGAATGGAACAACGCGCGCGGCTACACGCCCACTTCGGAACCGATTTCGAGCGAAAACCGCATGACTGCCGAAGGTTATCTGAACCAATACACGCCCACATTCTACCAAGGCAAAAACTGGACTTGCACCGTTGGATTTAGCTTTGGATTCTGATAAAGTAGCAAGAAGGGTGAGAGGTGAGAGGTGAGAGGTTATAGGTTATAGGTTATAGAAATTAGAAATTTTGCTGTCTTTCACCGATGCGTTAAACTGATCAACTCATCAACTAATCAACTGATCAACTAATGATTCGCCTGACAGATTTTTTACCGACAACGAGGAAGGAGATTGAGCTTCGCGGCTGGAACGATGTCGATGTCGTGCTGTTTTCGGGCGATGCCTACATCGATCACCCATCGTTTGGTGCGGCTGTGATTGGGCGCGTGCTCGAGGCCGAAGGCCTGCGCGTGGCCATTGTGCCGCAGCCCGACTGGCATGGCGATTTTCGCGATTTCAAGAAATTCGGTCGTCCGCGATTGTTTTTTGCCATCACCGCTGGCGCCATGGATTCGATGGTGAACCACTACACCGCCAACCGCCGTCTGCGCTCGAACGATGCCTATTCGCCAGACGGTCGCGCTGGTCTGCGGCCCGACAACTGCACCATTGTCTACGCCAACATCGTGAAACGCCTCTACCCCGATGTGCCGTTGGTGATTGGCGGCATCGAAGCCAGTCTGCGCCGTTTTTCGCACTACGACTATTGGACTGACAGCGTGCATCGCAGCATTTTGATCGATTCTGGGGCTGATATTTTGGTCTACGGCATGGGCGAAAAACCGATGCGCGCCATAGCCGATGTGCTACGCAATGGCGGCTCGGTGAACGATTGCCACGACATTCCACAAACGGCTTATCTCACCTGCGAAGAGCCTCATTTACAGTGTGTAAGGCTCTATTCGCACGCCGAAGTTGCTCGCGACAAGCGCAAATCGGCCGAAGCATTCAAGATAATCGAAACTGAATCGAACAAGCTGAATCAGGTGCATTTGGTGCAGCCCGTCGATGGCAAATTTGTGGTGGTGAATCCGCCATTCGAGCCAATGACCACCGACGAACTCGATGCCGTGTATGCGCTGCCCTACACGCGATTGCCGCACCCAAAATACAAGGACAAAACCATTCCAGCCTTCGAGATGATAAAATTTTCGGTGAACACGCACCGCGGCTGTTGGGGCGGTTGCGCCTTCTGCACCATCTCGATGCATCAGGGCAAATTTGTGGTGTCGCGCAGTCAGAAATCGATTATCGATGAAGTGAAAAAAATCGCTGCAATGCCCGATTTCAAAGGCTATTTGAGCGATCTTGGCGGACCATCGGCCAACATGTACATGATGCGCGGCAAAAATCAGGAGCTCTGCGCCAAATGCCGCCGACCATCGTGCGCTTTTCCATCGGTCTGCAAAAACATGAACACCGACCACGCGCCGCTTTTGACTCTATATCAAGCAGTTGACGCGCTTCCGTGCATCAAAAAAAGTTTCATTGGCAGCGGCGTGCGCTACGATGTGGCAATGCACCGCACCGACAGCGAACAGGTGAACGCCACCAATCGCCAATATCTGCGCGAACTGATTGAAAATCATGTCTCTGGCCGACTAAAAGTGGCGCCAGAACACACATCGGACGCGGTTTTGCAGGTGATGCGCAAGCCAAGTTTTGCGCTTTTCCGTGAATTTAAGCGATTTTTCGACAAACTGAACGACGAAAAGCACCTGCGGCAGCAGATTATTCCCTACTTTATCTCGAGCCACCCAGGCTGCCAGCCTATCGACATGGCAGAGTTGGCGGTGGAAACCAAGCAACTCAATTTTGAATTGGAGCAAGTGCAGGATTTCACGCCAACGCCCATGACATTGGCCACCGAAATGTATCACACGGGATTGGATCCGTACACAATGAAGCCAATTTTTGTGGCTCGCACGCGCGATGAGAAGTTGGCGCAGCGACAGTTTTTCTTCTGGTACAAACCCGAAATGCGCGCCCAAATAAAATCTGCCCTCAAGCGCATGGGACGCACCGATTTGATCGACAGATTATTCGGAAAGAAAAGAGATTTCCGCTAATTTTACAGCCCAGATTCTTTCAGCCGTTCCGCATTTTCAGCCACTATCAGGTGGTCGATGCAGTCCTGAATGTCGCCATCCATGAATGCCGCCAGATTATAAATGGTGTAGTTTATGCGGTGGTCGGTGATGCGCCCTTGCGGATAGTTGTAGGTGCGAATTTTGGCAGAGCGATCGCCTGTGGAGACCATCGTTTTGCGCCGCGAAGCGATGTCGTCGAGGTATTTTTGGTGCTCCTTGTCGTAGATGAAAGTGCGCAAACGAGCCAGCGCGCGCTCCTTGTTTTTGGGCTGATCGCGCGTCTCGGTGCATTCAATCAAGATTTCTTCCACCGCGCCTGTGTTCGGATTTTTCCAGTTGTAGCGCAGGCGCACGCCACTCTCAACCTTGTTCACATTTTGTCCGCCAGCGCCGCTCGAGCGAAAAGTATCCCATTTTATCTCGCCCTCGTTTATCACCACATCGAACTCTTGCGCCTCGGGCAGCACCGCCACCGACGCCGCCGAAGTATGCACGCGCCCCTGCGTTTCGGTAACAGGCACGCGCTGCACACGATGCACACCGCTTTCGTATTTCAAAATGCCATAAACGCCCTCGCCCGTGACCGAGAAAATGATCTCTTTGTAGCCGCCAGCTGCGCCTTCACTGTAACTTGAGACGCTCAGTTTCCAACCCTTCTGCTCGCAAAATTTGGTGTACATGCGAAACAGATCGCCAGCGAAAAGAGCCGCTTCGTCGCCGCCCGTGCCGCCACGAATCTCCACAATGCAGTTTTTCGAATCCTCGGGATCGGCAGGAATCAGCAGCAACTTAATCTCCTCCTCCATCTGCGGAATTTTTGGCGTAATTTCTTCGATTTCGACCTTCGCCATCTCGCGCATTTCGGGGTCGGTTTCGGTTTCGAGCATCTGTTTTGCTTCTGCTAGATTGTCGAGCAGACGCTTGTATTCGTTGCGTTTTTCTACGATTTTCTGCAAATCGCTATACTCCTTGTTGAGGCGCACGAAACGCTTCATATCGGCTATCACAGCGGGATCGGTAATGAGTGTTGCTACCTCGTCGAAGCGCGACGAAAGGCCATCGAGGCGCGAAAGTAAGTCGTTCATTGGGCGTTGAATTGTTGAATCGTTGAACTGTTGAGTTGTTCGCAAAACGGAGTGCAAAGGTACGAAAAAAGTGCGAAAGGGAGTGAGAAGTTAAAAGTCTATAAAGTGGAAAGTATATAAAGTAGAAAGTAGAAAGTAAAAAGTGTGTAAAGTGTTGGCGGGGTGCAAAAAAAAATAGCCTCACCGCAGTTGCGATGAAGCCATTTTCTGTCTTTATTCCTTTGTCCTTACTCTTTACTCAAATTTCGAACTTCCCGAAAATTTCCTCAAATTTTTCCTGAATTTTCTCCTCGATAGAGCGATGGCGCGGCAAAGCGGCGTTTTCGTCGATGGCCATTTGGAACATCTTTTCGATGGCTAGCACGCTTTGTTCAATGCCAAACTGGCGGCCGTGTTCGCTGTATTTATGTTCCATGCGCTCGCGCTCGTCGGGGTTGTCGAGCCAATAGTCGATGGTCTGCGCAAGGTCGGTGGCATTGCCAGGCACAAACAGGCTGCGTTTGTCGAGGGCGAACTGCGGTGTGGCAGAACGACTGCTATTGGCGATGATCGGCACAAGTCCACTCGAGAAGGCTTCGATGCACGAGATGGCCTCGATTTCGATATCGGCAGCGTGAACGTAAAGGTCGCACATGGCCAGCATGTCGAGCAATTCAGTTTTACTAAAGAAACGGAATATCGGTGGATTTTTGAGCGTGCGACCAAGTGCCTCCAACTCGTCGTGCTTGGGGCCTTGTCCCGCGAAAACCAGCTGAATGCGATCGGCATACTTCGAGCGTTTCACCGCCTTGATGATGACATCTTGGCGTTTTTCGGCCGACAAGCGACCAATCATCATTATCAGGATTTTCCCTTCAAATTCGGGCGTTTTCGCCTTTTTTCGATAGACAAAATCGGGTTCCACACCATTCGAAATCACATGCAACTGCGCCGTGTAGCCGTTCTTTTTCAGTTGATTAGCAATGAATTGGCTCGGGCAGTGAATGTGCGTGAAGTGGTTGTAGAAAATATCGCGCGCCACCATGTAGAGCGATTTGTTCACCAGCTTCCAGTTTTTCATACCAGCCGACGAGGTGATGTTTTCGGGCTGCACATGAAATGCGGCGGTATGCGGCACATTCAGCGTTTCGGCCACCTTCAAACCAGCGACCGACAGCGCGAAAGGCATCATAAAATGCACCACATCGGCCCACTCGATGGCTTCGGTGAGTTTGGCTTTGTTAGGCGTGGCAAAAGCCATTCCCTGCTGCTTGATGATGTTGTCGAACAGCGGCATGTGAAACTCGCGAACAATGTATTTGTCGTCGCTTTCGGTGCCAGTGGTTATCACGCGCACCTCGTGACCGTGGTTGCGCAGCACATTGGCAAAACGTTTTGCCGAAATGGTAGTGCCGTTGTTGTCGGCATCGAACTGGTCGATTACAAGCAGGATTTTCATGACTTCGTGAATAAGGAGTAAAGAATAAAGAGTAAAGACGAAAGACGGGCAATGCGTTTTTTGCTATTATTCTTCAGTCTTTTTTCTTGTTGTCTTGGTCGTGGTTTTGCTCTTTACGCGAGTTTTTCTGACGGTTTTTACCTTTTTACTCTTGCTTTTTTGCGGCAATTCAGCCAGTTTTGTTTGCAATTTTGTTTGCAATCTGTCTTGCAATTTTTGCAGATGTTTGAACAGATGGCGCTCGTGCGTCTGGCGGAAGCGCAAGTGATAGCAAGCCACCGCCGTGGTGAAATAGATGCCCACTTGCAGCCAAAGTGCCTGATATTCAAACTGAACCTGATTGAGCGTTGCGCCCATACAATTCATCTTCACAAATCCCTGCACGCCATGAGTCGACGGAATGAGGTACGACACATAGCGCCAGAACACTGGCATGGCATCGGTTGGCCACGAAACGCCCGTGAGGAATATAAAAATGACCGAAGTGAAGACGAACAAAATCATCGGACTCTCGCGGTCTTTCACAAAACACGACAGCGTAATAGCAAAAAATATGCATGCCAAAATGTACGGCAGACCAAACATCAGCAGGTCGATAGGATTCGACAAGCGCGGCAGCGAAAATAGTTTTGGCATGACAAGCAAAAGCCAAAACGATGCCAACGCATAGAGCATGAAATAGAGCAACGATTTACCAAACACAATGCGGAAAACACCGTTGTAGTGGTTCGCCACGGGAATTAGCGTATCGAATTGGTTGCGTTCGCGAGCCGTGCCAGCCAACATGCAAATGCCAATGAGCAATGTCTGCTGAATAAGCAACATCAGCACAGCGGGAATCAAGAAACTGGCGAAACCCGACTGTGGATTGTAGAGCGAAATGGACGCCGATTGCACGGGGTGCGCCGCCACAAAATCTTGCTGCGCCGTGGCGTGCTTCTCAGTCTCCATCTGCAGTTCTGCACCCATATCAAGCGACACTTCGGTGGCAGTAAGCACAAACGCCTTGTAGAAAAGCAGGCTACTCATGTCGCAATAGAGGCTTGCGTGCGTCTGCTGATTGCGATTGACAGCTTCGCTGAAATCGTGCGGAATGTAGAGAATGCCGTAAGCATACTGCTTGTAGAGCCACTCTTGCGCGTGCGGCATATCGGGACAATGCGCCACCACTTTCACCTCGGGGCTGGCATCGATGCGACGGATAAACTCGCGACTGAACGCCGTATTCGAATCGTCGACAACGACCAATGGTGCTTCGCTAGCGCGTTCTGTGTTGTAGATGAGTGTGTAAATGATAGGATAAACCAGCGGCACTATCAAGAAGAAAAGCACCACCACCGAATCCTTGAAGATGAAATTCAATTCCTGACGCCACACCCAAAATGTGTCGCGGAAACCTTCGCGTATGCGCTGTCCAAGACTTTGTGGTTTTTCCATGACTTTGAATGATTCGCGTTAAGGAATATATTTGAAATGAAGCAATTCTCTGTGCAGATTGCGCGCATTAAGCACGGGCAGCAGCAAGAAACACATCAGCGCCACATAGTGCCACCAACTGTAATAAAGCGGCGCACCGTTCAATGCTTGCGCTATGTAGATCTGAAAATAGTGCCGCATTGGGAACAGATAGGCCAAGGCGTGAATGGGCGCGTACATGGCTTGCACTGGGAACGAAAATCCGCAAATCGAGAACGACAGCATGCCGAAAAGACTTGCAAAACTCAGTCCCATGCGCAACGTTGGCAGAATGCTGATCATGAACACGCCCACGGCTTGCGAGGCGACAATCAGCAAAAACATAGCCAGCGCCATTGGCAAAAAGCCCGATTGCAGCGGAAAATGTCCCCAGCCGTAGAGTGCCGAAAGCATGAAAAATCCCGTTACACACCAAAGCAAAGTTTGCGGTACAAGTTTTCCTAACAGACTTATAATCAGCGAGTTGCCACCACGGCTGAGCCACTGGCGCGATGTTCCCTCTTTTATCTCGATGCCAATGGAATAGACCGTCATCATGAAGATGAGCAGTTGCATCATGCCAGGCAGAAAGCAGTTATTCAGATACACCGAATAGTTCAGCCACGGATTGCCAAGTCCATGCGTGTGGATCACTATCGGCTGAATGCGCGCCATGATGGCCGCCTCAGTCTGTCCGTACGCCAAACCAGTCTGCAGCGAAACCGCCTTGCTCGCCAGCACCGACACGGTCTCCATATCTTTGAAAAGCAGCGAACCGCCAATCATAAAAGCGCCCGTGGTGTAGAACGATATTTTCGGCTGACGCCCAGCCGTAGCATCGGCAGTGAAGCCTTCAGGAATGTAGAAAAATCCGTAGATTTTGCCCTCCTGCAGGGCTTTGCGCGCCTCGGTGAAACTCATGGTTTGCATCACAATGTCGGTCTGCTGAAAACTGTTCAACTCCCTCACAAGCGTGCGCGTGGTGGCAGAATTATCGAGATCGACAATGCCAGCGGGCAGATTTGTAGGCAATCCGCAATGCATCAGCGAAAGCATGACCACCGCTGTAATCATCGGCGCGAAAAATATGCCGAAAGCGTAGATTGGTCTCGTCGCAATGCGTTGCCACTCACGTTTTCTGATGGCTCGCAGTCGTCTATGTATCTCTTTTATCGACATTTTTTAGAAATTCCAGCCCGATTTTTCTTTGCTTGGCATTTTTATGATTACGCTCATGCCAGGGCGCAAGCCTTCGACTTTTTCAACAGGGCGCGTGCGCACCTCGAAAGTCTTGATGTCGTATTGCCCCGTGGCTTTGGTGGCTTTCCACACAGCGTAAGTGCCCATATCTTTCAAGTGAGTTATGCGCAAATCGATGATAGCATTGTCCAACGCTGGCACAAATGCCGAGATGGTTGTTCCAATCTTGAAATCGTTCAGCAAATCCTCGCGCACATTGAAAATCACGGTCATGTCGTCGAGGTTCACAATGTTCATAATAGGTGCGCCCTGCCCGACCAATTCGCCCACTTTTGGGAAAATCTCGGAGATTTCGCCATCGATAGGCGACAGCAACGCGCCTTCACGCTCGTACGATTGTACCTCGGCCATTGTTCCGAGTGAATAGTTCACAAATGCGTCGAAAAGTGCCTCGCTCTCGTCGTCAAGACTCTCTTTGCTGCGCTGATATTGCGTGTAAGCGGCTTTTTCCGTTGCGCGCATCGATTGCAAAGTGGCTTCAGCTTCGTCGCGGCGCTGTGCCGAGACTACACCCTCTTTATACAATTTCTGAATGCGCGTGTTGGTCTTTTCGGCCAATTCGCGGTTGGCTTTGGCCTTTTGCCACATGTCGTAGGCAGTTTGCACGGTGTTGCCCGATGCGCCCTTGCCTGCCCTTTTGCGCTGTGCCGCTGCGGCTTGTTTCAACGCTTCGGCTTGTTCGCGTTTGGCCGCCACTTCAGGACTAGGAATCAACACCAGCGTATCGCCAACCTGCACTTTGTCGCCAACTTCAAAATTGTATTTCACAACTCTGCCAGGCACTTTGCCCGATATGCGCAACTCTTCGGCCTCGGCTTGACCCATTATTATTTCATCCTCGGGCTGCAGCACAAAAAATCCGCCAACAGCCACTAGCACTATTATTCCCACCATCACGCAAAATGCAATGATAATGTTGTTCAGAGCCAACTTTTTCTTATTCTCGAGCCGCTCTTTTTTCTCTTTTTTGCTATCAGTTTCCATAAATATATTTCAAATTTCAAATTTCAAATTTCAAATTGCGGTATTCTTGATGAACTTTATAAACTTTCAACTTTATGAACTTTTTCAACTTCTTATCAACTCATAAACTCATCAACTTATCAACCCAAACAACGCACCGCGTCATTTTACTTGCCCACACACTTTTTGTAGCGAGAGTTCGGCCAAGCGCACGCCAATTTGTGCATCGATGTACTCGGTTTTGGCTTTGAGCCACGAGGTTTGCGCCTCCATCAGTGACAAAATAGTACTAAAACCTTCGTCGTAACGGCGTTGTGCAGCTTGCAGGTTCACATCGGCGGTCGATTGCGATGTGGTGGCTGTTTCGAGCGTTTTTTGCGACTGCTCATATTGCAGCGTAGCCTGTTTCAATTCCAACTGCACACGCTCTTTGGCGGCGTCAATCTCCAACTCCTTGATGTGCGTGTTGGCTTTGGCGGTGTTCAATCCGTAACCGCCACTTATCCAGCCAGTTATCGGCACTGTAACCGACACGCCAGCGTTGAATGCGCCACCAAACGACTTGTCAAATCCTTTGTAGAGATTCGGGTTCGATACCAAATAATTGGCATTCAGCACCACATTCGGCAGCAGCGACGAAAGCACCACAGTCTCCTCTTTTTTGCTGATTTTTTTCGCCAATTCTAGGTTGGCAATGTCGGTGCGGTGGTCATAGATGTGCGCCGTGTCCATATCGACGAGCGATTCGCTTGGCAGCAGCGCCAAAGTGTCGGTCGCCTCGTCTTGCAGCACAATGGTGTCGTTCAAATCGATGCCACACAACTGCATCAGGTTGAATTTTGCCAACGAGAGATTTTGATCGATTTTCGATTCCGCCAAAAGTGCTTCGTTCAGCCGCACTTCCACATTCAGGCGATCGCTCTCGGTGGCTACACCCTCTCTTATTAAGTGATCAACGCTCGTTTGCGTCTGCTGCATCAACTCCACCATGCTATGCGCCAGCGTGCGTTTGCGAGCCAGCGACACCACAAGCCAATAGTTCTCTTGCGCCACCAGACTCACATTGTCGCGCAACTGTTTCACATTGTTTTGCGCCACATCTTCGCCAAGATTTGCAATCTGATTGGCAGCGACAATTTTTCCGCCCATGAAAAGTGGTTGAACCACCGCCACATCCGCCACCATCACATTTTCAATATCGATGCGCGTAAGATGACGCAGTTCGGCGGGCAACAGCATGCCATACATCAAACTGCCGTAGTCCACCAGTTCCAGATCTTTCTGAAACCACTGATAGGTACCAACCACGCCAATCTGCGGAAAATATTTGCTAATGGCCTGACTGCGAGCATTTTGCGCCACTTTCACCGACTGATCGGCAACCTTCAGCGAGGTGCTATGATCGACGGCCATGGCAACGCACTCGTCCACCGTCTTGGGCTGAGCCATAAGCCCCGCCGCCACGGAGAAACAAGCCATCAAAATTCCAAAGCGTTTCATATCATTCTAAATGAGTGAAAAGTAGAAAGTAAAAAGTCTATAAAGTGCTGACAGATAGAGACTTGTTAAACTTTCAAAATTATCAATCAATTTCTATTTGCGACGGTCGAGATGTGTTCGCCGTGGATTTTGATGTTAGTGGTGTCGCTCACAATTACGCCATCGTACACTTCGTCGAGCATGATGATGTCGTCGTAGCGCACACCGCGTCCCGTGACGGTTACCTCGCCATCAACCGTGAGCAGACCATCCTGCAACGAGATGGTTTTGGTGTAAGGTGTCAACCACACCGAGTCATCGTCAACTTTGGCGCGAACGGTAGTCAGACTTCCGCCCAATTCGTTGAAAATGAGTAGAATGCTGTCTTTGTCACTCGATTTCAGATCAGCCACGCTCAATGTGCCAATGTGCTTGATTTCGTGTTCGATGCTGGTCGTGTCGTTCGGAGTCAGCGTAACCATGCCTGTGGTTTTGTACGAGTAGTCGCCCGTGAAAATTTTCGCCTGATTGCAGGAGCAGAGGCCGAGCAAAACCGCTGCATAAATCATTGTCTTCTTCATATTTTTTAAAATTTCAGATTCCAGATTCCAGATTTCAAATTTTATGATTTTCCACCAATTTTTCGACGATATATTCTATAAAGGTGTCGAAAGTGCTGGCGTATTGCGCATATCTTCCTTGAACAAAGAATGAGATATCGAGGCTTTTCAGCACCATTTGAGTCATGTCGGCAAATGCTTCGCTGTTGAACCGCGCGCTGCGTGCCGAACGGTGACTTTGTTCCTCGTCGGCCATGCGTTTGAACTGTTCGCGTTCCCAACCGTCGAACTCGTTGCACAGGCGACGAATGTCGACGAACCGTGGCTCGATGCGCTGCCCTACTTCGTTTATCAGCATCTGTTTGTATGCGCCCGATTCGCTCAGCATCTCCATGCGGCGTATCATATACTGTTTCATGCGGTCGGCAGTGGGCAGTTCGGTGCGGTCGAACACTGATTGAAGCGTGCTGCGAACCTCGTTCAACTCCTCACCAATAACCGCTGCAAAAAGATCCTCTTTGCCATCGAAATGGTTGTAGATGGAGCGTTTCGATTTGTTGGCGGCTTCGGCAATGGCGTCGATCGATGTGCGGTCGTAGCCTTCGGTTTGGAAAAGGTGTGCAGCGACTGTCAAGATTTGCCTTCTTGTTCGTGCTGTCGTTCTCGACAAATTTGTTCTTGGTAAATTTTTCATCGTTTTCGATTTTTGGTGAAATTTTTCATACAAAAGTCGTGCCAAACTTACAACTCTGTCAAAAATTCAGTCATTTTTCTCTACAAAACTTACAAACTTGTAAAATTTCACCGTCATTACTTACTACAAATTCCGTGCCGAAAACTTACAACTTTGTAAAATTTGAAAAATCGTGACAAAAAAGGGACGCGTCATGCCACGTCCCTACACTTTTTACGAATTAAAAATTCAAAGAATTTATTCCTCTTCGTCCTCTGGTTCAGCCATGTTGTGGAAGACATTCTGCACATCTTCGTCCTCTTCGAGCTTTTCGATGAGTTTCTCCACCGATTCGCGCTGCTCTGGCGTGAGCGTTTTCAGGTCGTTCGGAATGCGCACAAATTCGCTGCTGGTAATTTCAAAACCATTGCTCTCCAGATATTTCTGAATGTTCGAATTCTGTGCAAATTCGCCGTAAATCACAATTTCGTTGTCGTCCTCCACAATCTCGTCGACACCATAATCTATCAACTCCAACTCGAGGTCGTCCATCGAAACATCGGCTTTTTTCGCCACATGGAACACGCATTTGTGTTCGAACATGAACTCCAAGCTGCCCGTGGTGCCGAGCGAGCCGCCGTGTTTGGTGAAATAGCTGCGCACATTCGCCACGGTGCGTGTGGTATTGTCGGTGGCAGTCTCCACAAAAATGGCGATGCCGTGAGGACCATAGCCCTCGTAGTTCATCTCTTTGTAGTCCGAAAAATCCTTGTCGAATGCTTTTTTGATGGCGCGTTCAACATTTTCTTTCGGCATGTTCTCTTTTTTGGCGGTCGCCATCAGCGCGCGCAGACGCGGGTTACCCGAAGGGTCGGCACCACCAGCTTTGGCGGCAATGGTTATCTCTTTACCAATGCGCGTAAAAGTGCGCGCCATGTTTCCCCAACGCTTAAATTTGCGTGCTTTGCGGAATTCAAATGCTCTTCCCATAGTATAATTCTAAATTTTTTCTGAAAAATAGTCCGCAAAATTACAATTTTTTCTCGGAAAACCATTTTTTCGCAACACATTTTTTTGCGATTTTTGTCGCGTGAGTAATTTTCACTATCTTTGCAGTTTGTAATGACGGAATTCAACTAATTAAAATTGACAATTGATAATTGACAATTAGGCGGCTCGACACGCTCACCGCCCCCAATTTTAAAATCTTCAAATTTTCAAATAAACAATTAGAAACAGCGCGAAGCGCGAGAAACTTAGAATTTTTGCGACAAGCGAGCGCAGAGCCAAACTTGTTTGAGCTATGCCGAGCGGAGCAAAAATCTTACGAAGTAAAAACCAGAAATTAGAAATCTAAAAAAACATACTCCTATGAAAAAATCAACATTCATCTGGGCACTTGGCGTATTGTGCGTCGTAGCCCTTGGCTTGGCAAGTTGCCAAAAAGAAGAGGAAGAATTCAGCGAAGCACTGCTCATCGGCAAGTGGAAATGCGGAACGCTCTACGAAAAATATCAGAGTGACTACACTGGCTCCACATGGGACACCAGCGACGATGTCTCGGAGTCGGAAGCGCAACCTTTCACTTGGACGCTCGACAAATCGACACTCACACAAATCCACATCATGGAGATGGGCGCAAACGTGCCAAAGACCTACTACGTGATGACTTTAACCTCGAAAGTACTCACCTACGAGGACGAATACGGTAACAAAAAGACTTTCTCAAAAGTCGAATAATCGATTAATCCGATTTTTCATCGAAAAACTATGAAGAAAGCACTTAAAATCGTTGGTTGGACGCTGTTGTCGCTGCTCGTAGCGGTAATTTTGGCAGTGTGCGTGGTGGTCTATGTGGTCTTTTCGCCCGAAAAACTCACACCCATCGTGCGCAACTATCTGCCCGAATTCGTAACCTGCGAAGCCACGCTCGACGAAGCCGACCTCACATTTTTCAGCACCTTCCCGCAGTTTGGCGTGCGGCTCAACAATGTCTGCCTGCGCAATCCCGTGGCAGGCGCGCCCAGCGACACGCTTGCGCAAATTTCGTCGCTCATTGCTACAGTCGATGTCGATGCGTTCCTCACCGAAGATGCACTGTTGGTGAACGAAATTCAGCTCGATGGCGGCTACATCAACATCTACGTCGATAGCGTGGGCAACGCCAACTACAACATTGTGGCGCAAGGCGACACCATCGAGGACACCACCTCCACCACGCTGCCGTTCGACGTCCTGAAAGTGGAACTGCTGAAGGTGAGAAACCTGCGTGCCTCGTACATCGACGACCAATCGCACCTGCGCGCCACTATTGACAATGTGAAAATTGGGCTGCTCGGACGACTCACCGAAGAAAACACGGACGCCGAAGCGCACATCAAACTCGAAAATGTAGCTTTTGCGAAATGCGATTCTACGCAAATGCAAGCCGCCACGCCGCTGATTGAATTACGCCTCGATGCCGATCTTTTGGAACAAAAAGAGGCGTTTGGCGACCTCACGTTGGCACTCAACGAAACCGATTTTTCGATGGGCAACGATCAGTATCTGAACAAAGCCAACATCGACCTATCGGTGCCGTTCAAAGCCAACCTCGAGACGCTCTATGCGCAACTCGACAAAGCCAAATTGACGCTCGAGGGTCATGAGATCAACCTCGACGGATGGGCACAAATGGCGGACGATGACATCAAGATGAACATCGATTTCGCCACCAACGAATGGGATCTGCCTGCCACCATCGCACTCATTCCCGAATGCTATGCCGACCTGCTCGATGGCATCGACATCAGCGCTGGCACAGCAACACTAAATGGCAATGTATCAGGCACTTACAACGAAAAATCGCTACCGCTGATTGCTGCAACCATCAATCTCGAAAATGGCAAAGTGGCTGTCGATGGCGTGCCTTACAAACTGCACGATGTCGCAGCGATGGTCTCGGCCGACCTCGATCTGAACAACGGTGGCGTGAGCAATGCCACCATCAAACGACTTGTAGCAAAAACTGGCACCTGCTCGGTCGACGCCAACGGCACAGTGAGCGATCTGCTTGGGAAATTGCGCTGCGATCTGGCTCTGAAAGCCGACATCGCGCTGCCCGAACTCGATCCCATTTTGCCCGATAGTCTGAATGTACAACTGCAAGGTCGCGCCAAAGCCAACTTGAAAGCGAAATTTGCGCTCGACGATGTTACAGCACTCAATCTCGAAAAAATAAACGCCAACGGCACGCTCGATTTCAGCGATTTGTCGGTGGTTTACGATGATAGTCTGCTAGTAAATGCGACACGACTCTCGCTGGAGATTGCGCTGCCATGCAAGCCTGTGGAGAAATTCAACGGTCTGCTGCAAGCGCACCTGAAATCGCCCGACTTGAAAGTGGAGATGCTCGGCACGCTGGACGCAGCGTTGGACAATGCCGACCTCGAAATTGTTACTTCGAACCTGCTCGACACCACCAAAATGCTGTCGGCACAGTGCAAATTTGGCATGAAACGCCTCACAGCGCACATGGACACCATCTCGGCCGACATAGTTGCGCCCGAAGGCTCGATAACGCTCTCGCCGAGCAAGCGCAATCCGAAACTGCCGCGCCTTGGCCTGACCTACGCCAGCGAAACGCTCTGCGCCAAGATGGGCAAAGCACTCGATGTCGACACCAAAAAAGTGAAGATTTCGGCTTCGACCACCTACGACGAGACGCAGGAAAATCTCTATCTGCAACTGAATCCAACGCTCAAAGTCGACTTCAACGACGGCAAAATTGAGATGGCTGGCGTAGAACCGACCATCGAGATTCCTGCCATCAAATTTGCCTTCACGCCGCGCAAATTCAAGATCGACGACAGCCGCATTGTGATCGATCGCTCCGACTTCAAACTCACGGGCGAGGCGCGCAACATTCGCAAATTCATGAAACACGAAGGGCTGCTCGAGGGCGAATTCGATTTCATTTCGGAGCAGACCGACATCGACCAGTTGATGGACATTGTGAGCGGCTTTGGCTCGGCCGACAGCACCGAAACCAGCACCGAAACCGAAGCGGAAACAACAACTGCATCGGCAGACGAAGGCGATCCGTTTATGGTGCCGAAAGGCGTCGATTTGGTGCTGAATACAAACATCAAAAATGCGCTTTTTGCAGGAAATTCGTTGCAAAACATCGGCGGAAAACTGACCGTGAAAGATGGTGTACTGGTTTTGGAACAGATGGGTTTCACCTGCGATGCAGCCGAGATGCAACTCACGGCCATGTATCGCAGCGAACGGCGCAATCACCTGTTTGCTGGACTCGATTTTCACCTGCTCAACATCGACATCAAACAACTCATTCACATGGTGCCCGATGTCGATACCATTTTCCCGATGCTGAAGTCGTTCGAGGGACGCGCGCAGTTCCATCTGGCAGCCGAAACCTATCTGAAATCGAACTACGACATCAAATTCTCGACCCTGCGTGGCGCTGCTGCAATCGAGGGAAAAGACCTTGTACTGCTCGACAGCGAGACCTTCGGAAAGATTGCTAAGCCGCTGATGTTCAACCGCCAGACGCGCAATCTGGTCGACAGCATCAGCGTGGAGGCCACCGTCTTTCGCAACGAAGTCGACCTCTACCCGTTCGTCATGTCCATCGACAAATATTCGGCTGTGGTGGCTGGTCGCTACGACTTGAGCAACAACTACAACGCCCACATCGAGACGCTTGCGCCTGTGCGACTTGCGCTACAGATTAAAGGCAACGCCTCCGATTTGGACAACATGCAGTTCAAACTGGTGAAGACCGAATATAGCAACATGTACAAACCCGAAAAACGCAATGCCACACAAGAGCGCGTGCTAGAGCTGAAAAAAATCATCTCCGACTCGCTCAAAGACAATGTGAAATAGGGCAAAATCGCACATTTTTTGAAAAAATTGCAGGGATCAAGAAAAAAATCTTGGTTCCTGCACTTTTTTGGCACGGTTTTTGCAAGAATAACAGCGGAAGGTTTCCACAGCACTTTCCAAAAGTGCAAACCTTCTGGCTATTAGGTTATTGTTTGGTGAAGCCGTCGGGTGCAAGCGAGCACAGGCGGCTTTTTTTATGCTCAATTTTTCTCGCTTGCAACAATCAAAATAAATTCGTACCTTTGTAAATTGTTTGCACAACACAGAAAAACACGATATTTCACGAAATGGGATTTTTCAGCAAATTACTGCTTGGCGGCTTGGGCTGGAGTCTTGGCGGACCGATTGGCGCGATCATCGGCTTGGCCATTGCTGCTGCATTCGATAAATCGACCGACACCTCGCACCGCATCGACAGCGACGACGACGAGCCACGCTACAAAAAGACGGACACCACCACAAACGACTTTATGATGTCGCTGCTGGTGCTTGAAGCCGCCGTGATGAAAGCCGACGGCACACCCAAACGCTCCGAACTGAATGTGGTGAAAGAGCATCTGCGCAACATATTCACCGAAGAGGAAGCGCTCGAGGCTCTGCAACTGCTCAAAAACATACTGCAGCAGGACATTCCCGTGGAACAGGTGACGGCTCAAGTGCGTGTGCGCATGACTGCCTCGGCGCGCCGCGAACTGCTCTACATGCTCTTCAGCATTGCCTATGCCGACGGCGAAGCCACACTAGCCGAACTGCGACTGATAACGCGCATCGCTGGACAAATCGGCATTTCGCGCGCCGACACCGAATCGATTCACGCCATGTTTGGCGCACACACAAGCACAGGCACGGGTCAAAGTCAAAGCATCGATTGGGCATACAAAGTGCTGGAGATAACGCCCGATGCCACCGACGACGAAGTGAAAAAAGCCTACCGCAAAATGGCTCTGCGCTACCACCCCGACCGCGTGAATACGCTCGGCGAAGAGGTGATGAAACGTGCCGAAGAGAAATTCCGCAAGGTACACGAGGCGTACGAAGCCATAAAGACAAAAAGAGGAATGAAATAAATTTCAGATTAGGGGCGGTGAGCTTGTCGAACCGCAAAATTCAGATTAAAAAATTACAGATTGATGAAAAAAATTGCCACAACAATGCTGCTGGTTGCCGCTATGGCACTGGGCATAAACGCACAAAATCGCTACGAAAAAATATCGAACTGCGTTGATATTTACAACGCGCTGCTTCGCGAACTGGCCATAAATTATGTCGACAGCATCGACTACGACAAGATAACCGCCGATGGTTTGACTCGCATGCTCTACGAACTCGATCCGTACACCGTTTTCTATGCCGAATCGGAAGAAGAGTCGCTGAAACGCCTGACCACGGGCATTTACGGCGGCATTGGCGCGCAAGTTACGCAACATGGCGACTATGTGGTGATAGCCGAGCCGCTCGAGGGCAAACCCGCATACCAGAACGACATTCACGCGGGCGACACCATTCTTTCAGTCGATGGGAAAGACGCTAAAGGCTTGAAAGTGAGCGAAGTAAGCGAAAAGCTGCGCGGTCCGCAAGGGTCGATTGTGGAGGTTACGCTGAAACGTCCTGGCGTGGCGAAACCCATTCGCAAAAAAATAGTGCGCGGCTCCATTCAGACCGATGCGGTGGCATTCAGCGCCATGCTCGACAACGGCATTGGCTACATTGCTTTCAGCGATTTCATCGAAAATTCGTCGGTAGAATTTGAGAAAGCGCTCGACGAGCTGAACAAAACAGGAGAACTACGAAAACTCGTCATCGACCTGCGCAGCAATGGCGGTGGACTGATAAGCGAAGCCACAAAAATAGCCTCACTTTTTGTGCCACGCAACACCAAAATAGTCGAGGTGAAGGGCTTGAACCAGAAAAACAACTCGACCTACAAAACCGATAAAGAGCCGCTCTACCCCAACCTACCGCTGGCAGTGATAATCGATTCGGAAACGGCATCGGCGGCCGAGATTCTTTCGGGCGCGCTGCAAGATTTGGATCGTGCGGTGATTATTGGCGAACGCTCGTTTGGCAAAGGTTTGGTGCAGAACATTCGCACGCTGCCGCACAACAGCTACGCAAAAATCACCATCGCAAAATACTACATTCCGAGCGGGCGCTGCGTGCAAGCCATCGACTATGCCAAGCGCGATGCCAACGGCCGTCTGCAGCGCATTCCCGACAGTCTGACACACGAATTTAGCACGCTGAACGGTCGCAAAGTGCGCGATGGCGGCGGCATTTTGCCCGATGTGCAACTTGACGAACGCGACACAAAAAGCGCCACGCTACTCTACCATCTGCTTGTAAAACACACAATGATGGACTACGCCACACAATTCGTGCTGAAACACAAAACCATCGCGCCAGCCGATGAATTTGTGATAACTGATGAGATTTTCGACGATTTTGTGACGTTTGTGAAAGCGCAAAATTTTGAATACCCCAAACAGAGTACCGAAATTCTGAAAGATCTGCGCGAAGCATTGAAAGACGACAATCGCAGCGAAGAGGCGGAACCGATTTTGGCGCAAATAGACAGTCTATTGCAGAGCGACATCGAAAGTGATTTGCAGCGCGCGCGTGCCGAAATCGATGAGTATCTCGGCAATGAAATTGTTGGGCGATACTACTATCAGAAAGGAAAATACGCCTACAACACGCGGTTCGACGATTGGCTGAAACAGACCAAAGACCTGCTGAACGACGAAGAGCGTTACAAAGAAATTTTGAACGGGAAATAAAGAAAAAGGGGAACTGAAAAATTCCCCTTTCTTTATGCTAACGAATTGATATCGACCAATTTGTTGGCGATGGCGTAGATAGTGAGCCCCGCCGGACTGTGAATATGCAGTTTGCGCGCAATGTTTTTGCGATGCGTTATCACCGTGTGAATGGAGATGAACAATTTATCGGCTATCTCCTTGTTACTCAAGCCTTTAACTACCTCAATCAGCACCTCGCGCTCGCGTTCGCTCAGACTTTCAGTCTCGGCAGCGATGGGCTTTTCTATCGGCTTAATCGGCTGATTTTCAAGACTATTCTCCAATTTCCTAACGGCAGGCACAAACAGATCGTCCTCTATTTTGCAGTGCATAGCAAGGTCGTGTTCGCAGGTGAAAATGTCGAACAGTGCCGAATTTAGCAGATCGTTGCTCGCCGTCGATGGAAAATACTTGATAATGGTATTTTTCAGTTCGGTGAGTTTGGCCTCCACATGCTGGTCGTCGACCGTGCGATGCTGCCGCGCATAGGTATCGATGTTGAATTTGTCGCTTCTGCGCCCAGCGCGCAACTGCTCCACGTATGGAAACGCCGTCTTGTTCTCGTAGTCCATGTGACGATCGACCTCCTGCGTGTATTCATCGAAAAACTTGATGACCAAAAACGACATTTTATTGCTTTCGGTGCCGCAGTTGATGGCCTCGATGAGTTTACGGCGAATCATCGGCAAGAAAAATTCGAGATAATAACGGTGTGCGCGCTTCAGATATTCGGTGAGCGTTTCGAGCGAAATATCGTCGATGTTCGGCTCCACGCCAAGCAATTTGTAGTTGACCACCGCCAAAAATGTTGGCGTGTGAACATGATAAAGTTCGCACACCTGCGCCACGGTTTTGTCGCCAAAGCCCAGTGGTAGCGCAAAACGGCTCAACAACTGCAGCGATTCGTGATTGCCGCAGATGAGGTCGCTCATTTTGTCGGAAGCCAAATACACGCCAATTAAGAATTATGAATTAAGAATTATGAATTAAGAATTAAGAATTGTCACTGCAAAGTTACAATTTTTTCGGCAATTAGCGCACAAAAAGCAGTTCGCGGTATTTTGGCAGCGTCCACATTTCGTCGTCGACAATCATTTCCAAGGCATCGGCGTTGGCGCGGATTTCGTGCATCAGTGGGATTACCGTGTCGTGGTAGGCAATGGCTTGCGCACGGGCACTTTCGAGATGACTGGCTTCGTGACGACGCGCGGTCATCTCGTCAACCTTCGCCACAATCTCGTCGACATGACGAATGATGCGATTCACAATCAAAATTTCGTGAGCCGCCAAACGCTCGTAATTTTTCTCGCCAAAAGCCGCTTTTTCCTTCACGATATTATCCAGAAGAATGCTCTGATAGCGGTTCGCCACTGGCACAATGTGGTTCATGGCCAAATCGCCCAGCACGCGCGATTCAATCTGAATTTTCTTGGAATAGGTTTCCCATTTCACCTCGCAGCGCGACCGCAGTTCCGCCTCGGTCAGCACATTCACGCTCTTGAACATTTTCACGCTCGATGGCGCCAGATATTGATCGATGATGACAGGCACGCTCATTTCGCATTCGAGTCCGCGGCGGGCAGCTTCGTTTTTCCACTCATTGCTATAGCCGTTGCCGTCGAAACGCACTGCCTTGCTGGCGCTGATGTAGCGTTTGATGATGGTGAAAAGTGCGCGTTCTTTGGGTTCGCCAGCGTTCATCAGCGCATCGACTTCGCGTTTGAAATCGACCAACTGAGCCGCCACAGCCGAATTCAGCGCAAGCATGGCTGCACCGCAGTTTGCCGACGAGCCAACAGCACGAAACTCGAACCTATTTCCCGTGAAAGCAAATGGCGAAGTGCGGTTACGGTCGGTGTTGTCGAGCAAAATTTCGGGAATATGCCCCACGCCAAGTTTCATCTCTTTTTTGGCATTGATAACGATACCCTTGTCCACGTCGGCGCGCTCCAAAGTGTCGAGCACATCGGTAATCTGTTTTCCAAGAAAGACTGAAATGATGGCTGGTGGTGCTTCGTTCGCGCCAAGACGATGTTCGTTCGTGGCCGATGCGATGGAGGCTTTCAGTAATCCGTTGTGCGTCTGCACTGCCATCAGCACATTCACAAGAAACGTTACAAATTGCAAATTAGTGTAAGAATTCTTGCCAGGAGCAAGCAGATTCACGCCCGTGTTGGTTCCCATCGACCAGTTGCAGTGTTTGCCCGAGCCGTTCACGCCAGCGTAAGGTTTTTCGTGCAGCAGCACGCGGAAATGATGGCGTCGAGCCACGCGTTCCATCACCGACATCAGCAGCAGATTGTGGTCGTTCGACAGGTTCACCTCTTCGTAAACGGGAGCCAGCTCAAACTGATTTGGTGCAACCTCGTTGTGGCGCGTCTTCACCGGAATGCCGAGTGTGAGCGCCTCATTTTCGAGATCGGTCATGAATGCCAACACGCGCTCGGGAATTGCGCCGAAATAGTGATCCTCGAGTTGCTGATTTTTTGCGCTGTCGTGTCCCAGAAGCGTGCGGCCAGTGAGCAGCAAGTCGGGACGCGCTTGGCATAGCGACTCATCGACAAGGAAATACTCCTGTTCCCAGCCCAGATAAGCATGAACGCGCACCACATTGCGATCGAACAAGCGGCAGACCTCCACCGCAGCACGATTCAGAGCCGAGACGCTGCGCAAAAGTGGCGTTTTGTAGTCGAGTGCCTCGCCCGTATAGGCCACAAAAACCGTGGGAATGCAGAGCGTATCGCCCACGATGAAAGCCGGCGACGATGGATCCCAAGCCGAATAGCCGCGCGCCTCGAAAGTGTTGCGAATGCCACCACTCGGAAAACTCGATGCATCGGGTTCCTGCTGATAAAGCACGCTGCCCGAAAATTCTTCGAGCACACGTCCGTCGGGCTTTTTCTCTACAAAAGCGTCGTGTTTTTCGGCAGTGCCACCCGTGAGCGGTTGAAACCAGTGCGTGTAGTGCGTGGCGCCGAGTTCGGTTGCCCATTTTTTCATTCCCATCGCCACCGAGTTGGCAATGTCGCGGCTCAGCGGTTTGTCGTTGTCGATGGCATCGAACAGTTGGTTCAAGATGTTGTCGGCGATGTACTCCTTCATGCGGTCGCGCGTGAAAACATGCTTGGCGAAAAAATCCGCGGGGCGTTCGTTGGGCGCAGTTACCTCAACTGGCCGATGACTGCAGGCGGCTTCGAGTGCCGCAAAACGCAATGTGCTCATTTTTCTGAAAAATTAATTGTGGAAAAATCACCTTTTGTGGTGTTACTGAAAAATTATTGAAGAAAAGACCTAATTACCATTTTTTGCGATTTCAATCGGATTATTTTCCGAATTCGGCGGCAAAAGTAGGCACTTTTTCAGAAACAACCAAGAAAAATCAGAAAAAAGTGCATTTTTGACGCAAAATTTTTCAAATCATCAAGAAAAAGAAACTTTTCGCCATCATTTTACGGCACAAAAAAAGTCGAACAAGAAAAATTCTTATTCGACCTTTCGTTATTTATTCCTCGAACGAGGATTTTTTCAGACGCTTATTTCTCGTCTTCGATAGCGGCTTGTGCTGCAGCAAGGCGTGCGATGGGCACACGGAATGGCGAGCAGCTTGCGTAGTTCATGCCCACTTTGGCGCAGAACTTAACCGAACTTGGTTCGCCACCGTGTTCGCCGCAGATGCCAGTGCGCAGGTTTGGACGAACGGCACGACCTTTCTCCACAGCCATCTTGATGAGTTGACCCACACCGTGCTGGTCGAGCACTTGGAAAGGATCCACTTTCAGAATCTTCTTATCGAGGTAAACTGGCAAGAAGCTTGCAATGTCGTCGCGGCTGTAGCCGAAAGTCATTTGCGTAAGGTCGTTGGTGCCGAACGAGAAGTATTGAGCCTCGGTAGCGATGCGATCGGCGGTGAGGGCAGCACGTGGCGTCTCGATCATGGTGCCGATTTCGAATTCTACCTCGATGCCTTCTTCTTTGAACACCTCTTTTGCAACGCTCAAGATGACCTCTTTCTGCTGTTTCAGCTCGTAGAGGATGCCGATGAGCGGAACCATGATTTCAGGCATTGGGTTCTTGCCCTCTTTCTTCAGCTCGCAAGCGGCGCTCAAGATAGCGCGAGTTTGCATAGCGGTGATTTCTGGGAAAGTGATGCCCAAACGGCAACCACGGTGACCGAGCATTGGGTTGTTTTCGGCCAGCGAAGCCACGCGTTGTTGAATCTCTTCGACAGGCACGCCCATTTCGCGAGCCATGGTTTCTTGACCTTGCAGATCGTGAGGAACGAACTCGTGCAATGGTGGGTCGAGCAGACGAATGTTCACTGGGCAGCCGTCCATTGCCTCGAGAATGCCTTTGAAGTCGGCTTTCTGATAAGGCAGCAGTTTGGCCAATGCTTTTTCGCGACCAGCGGCATCTTTTGCCAAAATCATTTCGCGCATGGCGATGATTTTCTTGTCGTCGAAGAACATGTGCTCGGTACGCGTCAGACCGATACCTTTAGCGCCGAAAGCGCGAGCCACGCGGGCATCGTGCGGCGTATCAGCATTGGTGCGCACTTGCAGTTTGGTGTATTTGTCGCAAAGATCCATCAGGTCTTTGAAGTCGCCGCTGAGTTCGGCAGCTTTGGTTGGCACTTCGCCAGCATAGACTTGACCCGTAGAACCATTTATCGAGATGTAATCGCCCTCTTTCAGCACTTTACCATCGATGGTGACGGTTTTGGTTTTGTAGTTCACATTGATGGCGCCAGCACCCGAAACACAGCATTTACCCATGCCACGAGCCACAACGGCAGCGTGCGAAGTCATGCCGCCACGAGCGGTAAGAATGCCTTCGGCAGCCGACATGCCAGCCAAGTCTTCAGGCGATGTTTCGATACGAACCATCACTACGCGGTGGCCGTCGTTGTGCCAAGCCTGAGCGTCGTCGGCGTGGAACACGATTTGTCCGCAGGCAGCACCTGGGCTAGCGGGCAGACCTTGAGTCAGCACTTTGGCCTTTTTCAGAGCATCTTTGTCGAACACTGGGTGCAGCAGTTCGTCGAGCTTTTGCGGTTCGCAGCGCAGCAAAGCCGTTTTTTCGTCGATCAAGCCTTCGCGCACCAGATCCATAGCGATTTTCACCATGGCTGTGCCAGTGCGTTTGCCGTTACGCGTTTGCAGGAACCAGAGTTTGCCTTCTTGAACGGTGAACTCCATGTCTTGCATGTCGTGATAGTGTTTCTCGAGTTTATCTTGAATAGCATCGAGTTCTTTGTAGATTTCGGGCATTGCCTCTTCCATCGAAGGATATTTTTCGGAACGCTCGTGTTCGTCGATACCTTGCAGTTTTGCCCAGCGGCGGCTGCCCTCAATGGTGATTTGTTGCGGTGTGCGAATGCCAGCCACAACGTCTTCGCCTTGTGCGTTTACAAGATATTCGCCATTGAAGAGGTTTTCGCCAGTGGCAGCATCGCGGCTGAAGCAAACGCCCGTAGCCGAAGTGTCGCCCATGTTACCGAACACCATTGCCATAACCGAAACGGCAGTTCCCCATTCGTCAGGAATTCCCTCCATTTTACGATAGAGAATGGCGCGCTCGTTCATCCAGCTGCGGAACACGGCGCAGATGGCGCCCCAGAGTTGTTCGATTGGGTCTTCGGGGAAGTCGCAACCTGTCTGCTCTTTGATGGCGGTTTTGAAACGAGCCACAAGCAGTTTCAGTTCGTCAACATTCAGATCTTTATCGAGTTTGATGTTGCGAATACCCTTCACCTCTTCGATGATGGCTTCGAATGGATCGATGTCCTCTTTGTTCACTGGTTTCATGCCGAGAACCACGTCGCCATACATCTGCACGAAACGACGATACGAATCGTAAACGAAGTGTGGATTGTTGGTCTTTTTGGTCATGCCTTCTGCCACTTGGTCGTTGAGGCCGAGGTTAAGAATGGTGTCCATCATGCCAGGCATGGAGGCGCGAGCGCCCGAGCGTACCGAAACGAGCAGCGGGTTGGTAGCATCGCCGAACTTGCTGTTCATCAGTGTTTCGATGTGTTTTACGGCAGCCAGCACATCGTCGTGCAGCAGAGCCACGATTTTCTCCTGACCAACGCGATAGTATTCGTTGCAGGTGTCGGTGGTGATGGTGAATCCTGGAGGAACAGGCACCCCGATGAGGTTCATCTCGGCAAGGTTTGCGCCCTTGCCACCAAGCGCTTCGCGCATCTTGGCGTTACCTTCGGCTTTGCCATTGCCGAAAAGGTAAACACGTTTTTTGTTGTCCATAGTGTCTATTTTAAGTTGAATTTGTTTCGTTGGAAACGGAGTGCAAAGGTACTATTTTTTTGTCGGAAAAACAACATAGTTCGTAAAGTGAAAAGTTTGTAAAGTTTATAAAGTGGAAAGTGTATAAAGTGGAAAGTGTATAAAGTCAGAAAGTGTACAAAGTCAGAAAGTGTATAAAGTCGAAAAGTGTATAAAGTTGAAAATCGGCTTTCAAAAATTTGAAAGCCGATTTTCGATAAACTCAAAAAACTAGAAATTCTAATCTCGTACGACCACTTTGTGCAGCGCGCCATCGATGCGGACGAGGTAGATGCCCGCCGTTGGGACACTGATGGTGGTGCGGTTGCTGACGATGCGTTCTTTCTGAACCAGATTGCCCAGCACGGTGTAAACCGCCACATCAGCATTGTCTGCGCCCTCAATTACAATTTGGCGCGGTTCGGTGTAGACTACCGCATCGTTTTCAGATTCTGAAATGGCGGTTGGTGTCTCTTTTTTGATGGTGAAGGTAACCGTGAGCGTGTCGCTATTGAAATAGTCGTCGCACACAGCGTAGGCGCGGATGGTGGTTGTGCTAGTAATAATCGCTGCGACTGCATCGCGAGGTCCAATCCACTTGCCATCGCCATCAATCTCGTAATAGAGTTTTGCGCCCTCAGTTGCAGTTTTTATGATAACCTTTGTGTTTGAAGCGACTTCAGTCTCGCCCGAAGAGACATAAGGCGTTTCAACTTTGCCTTTGGCTATGCGGTAGTTGAGCGTGAGCGTTTCGCTATCGACATAATCGGTTTGGCTAACGTACGCCTCGATGGTGCAGCTTTCGGTGATTGTGAGCGTGCAAATGGTCTGATTTTCAACCGTTTGCCACTCGCCCGAGTTGATGCGATAGTTGAGCGTGGCGCCGTCGCTGAAAGTGAGCGTAACCTCGGAGTTGGCGACCACTAGCGAATTATTTTCAACATTTGCCGTGGGCGTGGACAATTGACCGAGCGCAACGCTATAGTGGTGCGACGTCTGTTCGCTCTGCAGATAACCGTCGCGCGTGGCGTAGGCAGTTACGGTGCAAGATTTTTCGATGATAATTTTGGCCGAGACGTCAGCAGTTTTCCACTCGCCCTCGTCGATGCGATAATGCACGGTGGTGCTAGATGTTTGGGAATAGACGGAGATTTCGGCATTTTCCACCACATTTTCGGAGGTGTTGCTGAACACTGGCGTCTCCACTTTTGCCGTATTGTAGCGCATGGTTACGTGTTCGCTATCGAGCAAGCCCGATGAGGTGCAGTAAGCTGTGATGGAGTCGATTTGCCCTTCGATGGTGAGTTTGATTGGCGTTGTGCCTGTTTGTTCTTCGCCTTTGTTGATGCGATAGACGATGGTTGCGCCTTCGGTGGCCGACGAAATGGTGAGTTCGTCGCCTTGATAGAGCGTAGAGCCAGTCGCAATCGAGAATTCGGGCGATTTGGTGGTTGGCATTTGGTAGGTAGCCTCGGCAATGTAACTATCGAATTTGCCATCTTGCGTAGCGTAGGCAATGATGGTGGTTTTGCCACTGATTTCGACAGCGACATCGGCAGTAGCAGTCTTCCAATCGGCATCATTCACGCTGTAGTGGAGCGTGGCATCGGCAGGACAAGTTACCGTGATGGGAGTGCCAGCCGTAACATCGCCGCTAGCCTGCGAGAATGTGGGCGTTGCCACCGCCTCGTCGGGCAGAGTTACCACAGTGATATCGTCGAGATAGAGATAACTTGTGCTAGAAAATTTGAAGCGCACACGGCGATTTTTGATTGAATCGGGCAGCGTGAAATCCACTCGTTTCATGTTTTGCGCGGCTCCCGTATTCGAGCCGAATTCGATCCATTCGTCGGTGGCAGGTTGCCAAACATACGCGCCATCAATCACTTTGAAATTGCCCGTTTGGAACGATGCTTTCATCGAGAAATTGTTGCTTGCACCAATGTAGAGCGAAACGGTTTGTGGCGACAGAAAATCTTCGGTGATGAGGCTCGCGCTAGCTTTCGGGAACGAGAAAAATGGACTTTTCGATACTGAACCAGTCTTGTAAGTGTTATTTTCGGAAGTGATGTTTGTGCTTGTCCAACGGTCGTTGGGCTTTGCCACCGTTCCATCGAAACTATTTATCAGACCTTTGGCGGTAGTTACGTTGAAATTCGCCACTTCGCTCTCACCTTTGGCCTCAGTAACGGCAATCACCTGAAGGTTGGTTGTGGCATCGAGCGGCAGCGAAACGCTTGCACCCGAGGTGGACGACTGCGTTGGCGCATTGCCATCGAGCGTATAGTAGAAAGTGGCATCAGGTGTGGTCGATGCAAAATTTGCGACCACTTCAGTTCCCCAATAGGTTTTGGTATTCTGATCCTGATAAGCGGCGATGCTCATGGTTGGCGTGTCGGTAAGACCCGTGTACGAAGTCCAAGTAACATCGTCGACAATGACGGCAGATTCGCCTTTAACAACGCCCTCCACGGTGATGACGAGTTTCATGTCGCTAGTGAGTTCTTTGGCAGTCAGGTTAATATCGAACGAAGGAGTTACAATTGGACCACTACCAGCGATATTTACCGCTTTTGTAACTTTTTTCGTACCAACACTAACCGTGAAATTACGATTGCCCCACCCTACGCTTGCGCCAGTTGCGCCCGTTGCCTTGAACGAGACCGTGCCAACGCCTTGCGCCAATTGCGCACTACTGAAGCTGCCCGTGATGCTATTGTCGGTGCTATTGCCAGCCTCATCGAAAGCGTGAAGCACTGCGCCAGTAGCGCCATTGATTCTATAGTCGGTAGTGCCAACAATAGTCCACTGCATGCCATTGTCGCCCGTATATGGGAAAGTGCCGACTTCCGTTTCGCCCCATGATGCTTTTTCGAACGATTCGGAGCCTTCGGCCCATGCGGCAAGTGCAAAGGCGGAGGCGAAAAGGAGAGTAAAAAGTGGTTTCTTCATAGTTTTGGTTGATTTCAGATTTCAAATTTCAAATTTCAGATTAGTAGCAAGTCGCAAGTAGCAAGTCGCAAGATTGGGCTAGTGCAA
>CAVHRT010000008.1:0-25937 GCA_963638355.1 Flexilinea sp.
GCGCGCCGCCTGCTCGGCAGCATACGAGTCGAGCAACACAGAATAGATTTTCAAGCGCAAAACCTTTGGCAACAATTCAGCCAAAATCTCACTTTTGCTCGGCTCAACAATGTAATCCGCGCCCAGCGAAACGCCCTCGGCATCGGCTTCGAGCGAAATTGGCAAGAAATCGGCATGAACGAGCTGCTGCGTCGAAGTGCTTTTGCAATGCTGATAGACCAACTCCACACGATCGACCTCATGATTGGCAAAAAGCGCCATCAAACGGTCGGCAAAAGCGGTTGCGGCGTCGTAGTGCGGATTGTCGATGAGTTCGTTCAGATTTTCAGGCTGAAAGCCGCGCTTACGGCAAGCATCGTATACTTTTTTCCCAATTGGGAAGACGATTAGATTTTCGCGTCCAATGGAGGCGTCGTATTGGTCAATCAGGCGATTAAGCTCGCGAATGACGGTGGAATTGAACGCTCCACACAGGCTCGAGTTCGACGACACCGCCACAATGGCCACGCGCTTCGGCTCGCGCTGTTCGGCATAAGGCGAGGTGAACGAAGTTTCGGTCGAGAGAAAATTACGCAACATCGCCTCCAATTTGTGCTGATACGGCACAAAAGTCTCGCTATTTTTCTGCGCTTTATGCAGTTTGGCCGAAGCCACCATCTTCATCGCCGACGTAATTTTCATCGTCGACGAGACCGATGCAATGCGCGTTTTTATCTCTTTCTGCGAACTCATGTTCAGATTTCAGATTAGATTGATAAGTTTTGGTTCATTCGGAGTCTGTGAGGCAAAAATCTATTTTTCATTTGAAGATTTGAAAATTTGAAGATTGCTCACTGTCCGACTTTAGCGCAAAAATTATCAATTATCAATTGTCAATTATCAATTTTTATTCGCTACTCGTTTAACCACTTCAGCGGCTTCTTGGCGGAGAATAGACTGCACTTCGTCGTTTATCACGCCACTTCGCAGCACATCGAGCACATCTTTCTGATGCTTCAACTCGAGAACATTCAAAAATTCGCGTTCAAAAAGCGAAACTTTTTCCAGCGGAACATCTGCCAAAAGTCCATTTGTGCCGCAATAAAGCACGGCAATCTGTTTCTCCACAGGCATTGGCGAATAGACTGGCTGAACCAGCAGACGCGTATTTTTGCGTCCTTTGTCGATGGTCATGGCCGTAACTGCGTCCATATCGCTACCGAATTTGGAGAACGCCTCCAACTCACGATATTGCGCTTGATCTATTTTGAGCGTGCCAGCCACCTTTTTCATCGCCTTGATTTGCGCATTACCGCCCACACGCGACACCGAAATGCCGACATTGATGGCAGGACGATTGCCTTGGTTGAACAGATCAGTATCGAGGAATATCTGACCATCGGTGATGGAGATGACATTCGTTGGAATGTAGGCCGACACATCGCCCGCCTGCGTCTCGATGATTGGCAGCGCCGTGAGCGAACCACCACCTTTCACCTTGCCACGCAGCGAATCGGGCAGGTCGTTCATCTGCTCAGCCACCTCTTGTTGCTGATTGATTTTAGCAGCGCGCTCGAGCAGACGCGAATGCAGATAGAAAATATCGCCAGGATAGGCCTCACGACCCGACGGACGGCGCAAAATCAACGACACCTCGCGGTAAGCCACGGCCTGTTTCGACAAATCATCGTAAACCACCAGCGCATGACGACCAGTATCGCGGAAATATTCGCCAATGGCAGCGCCTGCAAACGGAGCGAAATACTGCATGGCAGCAGCGTCAGAGGCAGTTGCCGAAACCACAATGGTGTAGTCCATCGCGCCTTTTTCGCGCAGCGTGTTCACCAGCGTCGCCACAGTTGAGCCCTTCTGCCCCACTGCCACATAGATGCAGTAGACAGGGTCGCCAGCCTCGTAGTTCGAGCGCTGATTGATGATGGTGTCGATGGCAATACTGGTTTTGCCCGTCTGGCGGTCGCCAATGATAAGTTCGCGCTGTCCGCGGCCAATCGGAATCATGGCATCGACGGCTTTCAAACCCGTTTGCAGAGGCTGATTCACAGGCTGACGATAGATTACGCCCGGTGCTTTGCGTTCGAGCGGCATCTCTACGAGTTCGCCCGTGATGGGAGCATCGGTGTCGATGGGGTTTCCCAGCGGATCGATGACGCGCCCAAGCATGCCCTCGCCCACACGAATGGAGGCGATACGGTGCGTGCGACGAACAACATCGCCCTCTTTCACCCTTTCGCTGCTACCCAAAAGCACCGCACCAACATTGTCTTCCTCAAGGTTCATCACAATGGCGTTCATGCCATTTTCAAAAACCAAAAGTTCGTTGGCTTCAGCGTTTTTCAGTCCGTAGATGCGCACCACGCCATCGCTCACTTGCAGCACCGTGCCAACCTCTTCAAATTGGCTATTCAAATCGATGCCTGCCAGCTGTTGGCGCAGTATTTCCGAAACTTCACTGACTTTGATATTTTCCGACATAAATTCGTTTTTTTGTTCAATTTTTTTGCGCTATTGCGCCAATTTTTTCTTTATTCGAAGCAACTGACCCGCCACCGATGCATCGAGGCGTTCGCCTTCGACATCGAGCACAAATCCGCCGAGCAAATCGGGATTGACACGTGTTTTCAGTTCCACTTGTCGTCCGCTGCGTTTCTCGAGCATTTGAATGATGCGTTGGCACGAGGCTTTGTCGATGGGTTTGGCGGTGGTTACGCGCCCCACGCACACTTTGGTATCGACCTGAAACAGGTCGCAATAGTCGAGTGCAATGCGTTGCAGTGCCTCTTCGCGCCCATTTTCCAACAGCAGATCGACCATGCGAGCGTAAAGTTCGTCGTCGGTACCACCTGCAGCAGCCAAGGCTAGCGATTTTTTGCGTTCCGCATTGAGCGTAGGATTTTTCAGCACAGCCGTCAGTTCGGGGCATTGCTCGAAACTATCAGCCACTTGCGACATGATGTCGAACAGCCGACGATCGTCGCCGCGCTCTTTGGCGCACGCTAGCAGTGCCTTGGCGTACCGCGCCGAAATCATTCCTGCGTCCATGTTAGTTCAGCGTTACTTCGTTCAAAAGTTTTTCTATCATTTCCGACTGTTTCTTGTCGTTTTCAAGGTCGGAACGGAGCACTTTTTCGGCAATGTCGACCGATAGTTCGGCCACTTGGCGTTTCAGGTCGTCGATGCTCTTCTCCTTTTCGAGTTGAATCTGGCGTTTTGCCTCGTCGATCACCTTTTTGGCTTCGACTTGCGCCTTATCTTTGGCCTCTTGCACTATCTGATTGCGCATTTCGGCGGCCTCGTTCAGGATTCGGAGTTGCTCCTGTTGCGCATTTGCCAAAATTTTTGCCGTTTCGTCCTTCACATTCTCCAGCTGGCGATTGGCTTCGTCGGCGGCTTTCACCGAGTCGTTGATGTAGTTAGTGCGCTTGTCAATCATGCGCGTAACCACAGGCCAAGCAAATTTTGCCAGCACAAAGAAGAGTATTCCGAATGCCAACAGCATCCAGAACAACAAACCAGTTTCGGGCATCAACAGCGACATGGCTCAACTTTTTTTAGAGTGCCATGAGGCAGACAACGACGGCAAACAGTGCAACGCCTTCGATAAGGGCGGCAACAATGATCATGGTCGAACGAATTTCGCTCACCGATTCGGGCTGACGAGCAATGGCTTCCATTGCGCTCGAACCAATTTTACCAATGCCAAGGGCTGCGCCAATAACGGCGATGCTTGCTCCAAGTGCTGCGCCAAATTGTGCGCTAAGAATTTCTAACAACATAACTTTTATTTTTTAAGAATGAATAATAATCGAATTATTTCTGATTTCTAGATTTCTAATTTCTAGTTTGAAAAGTTTCTACGCGCTTCGCGCTGTTTCAAATTGTTTACTTGAAGATTTGAAAATTTGAATATTGCACGCTGTCCAATTTTAGCGCGAACACTTCTCACTTCTAACTACTAACTTCTAACTTTTTATTCGTGTTTCACTTGTGCCATGCCAATGAATACCGACGAAAGCATGGTGAACACATACGCTTGGATGTAGGCCACCAGCAATTCTACGCAATCCATAAATATGGTGAACAGCACCGAAACCACCGACATGCCAGCGCAAATGGCGGCTCCCATCGAGGCGGTGATGAACACGAGCGAGGTCAAGCCCAACACAATGGCGTGTCCTGCCATGATGTTGGCAAACAGACGAATCATCAGCGCGAAAGGCTTGGTGAAAATACCAAAAAGTTCGATGGCGGGCATCAGCGGAATGGCTTTGAGCCAAACAGGAACATCGGGCCAAAGAATCTCTTTCCAATACTCTTTGGTGCCGAAAACATTCACCGCCACAAAGGTGCAGAGTGCCAACACAAAAGTGATGGCGATGTTGCCCGTAGTGTTCGCGCCACCGGGGAAAATCGGTATCAATCCCATCAAATTGTTGATGAAAATGAAGTAGAAAACCGTAAGCAGATAGGGCGCAAATTTCTGATAATTCTGACCAACGCAGGGTTTAATCAGGTCATCGAGCAGACTCACGGTGAGCATTTCCAAAATGCCGCGCACGCCCGTTGGTGCCTCCATCGGACGCGATTTGTACCATTTTGTGAGCCACAAAATGAGGCACATCACCAAGGCGCAATTTATCAAAAGCGCCAAGGCATTCTTTGTTAGCGAAAGATCGAGCGGGCGCACCTCGTTGCCATCGGCATCGAGTTCCACAATTTTTCCAGCATACGCGCCATCGGCAGCGCCATAGCGGTAGCCATTGTAACTCTCGGCGTGATGCAGTCGGCTCGAAAGGAAAATGCTGAATCCGTTATTTTCGCCATAGACGATGATGGGCAGCGGAATGGTGATGTGCGTATCGCCAATGGTGGTGATATGCCATTCGTACGCATCGCCTATGTGATTGAAAATCAACGCTTTCACATCGAGGCGTTCGCCTTCGGCAGCCACCGAATCGGTAGCGGCAGGCTCGGCCCAAAGGTTGGTTGCAGCGAGCAACACCATCGACAATATGATGAAAAATCTATTACGCATGCTTCGATTTCAGCAATTTTGAAAAACAGATGGTCTCGACAACGAGCGTCACAAAGTAGAACGCCACAAAGGTGATGGCAAACGCCACATTTTGTTCGCACACCACTTTAATATATACCACAAAATAGGTGATTGCGATGATGAATTTCGTCAATTTTGCACCGAAAATCCAGTTGAGAGCGTGGCGCGAATCTTTGCTTTCGCCCACTTTCAGCGCAACAACATCGCCCAGCGCCGCCACAGCAAAAAGCGTTGGCACAGTCCAGAAAAGCCCGAATGCATACTGCTGCAGCATGCCGCCAAAAAGCAACACGCCAACGGCCGACATCACTATCAGCAGCGAATAGTTGTATGCCACAAAACTTTTCATTCCAAAACCCTTTCGATGCAGACGGTTATCACATTATTTTCGACCTCGACAAAGCCACCATCGACCATGAGCGACTGCTCGCCAGCCTCGGTGCGGTAGGTTACTTTGCCCTTCTTCAACGACGAAATGATAGGCGCGTGGTTGTTCAGCACTTCGAAAGCACTGAACTTGCCAGGCAACGCAACTGCCGTTACCTCGCCCGCGAAAATCGAGCCTTGCGGCGAAATTATCTCAAGTTTCATCGTTTGAAGTTTCAGATTTCAAATTTCAAATTTCAGATTGTCGGTATCCACAACTTTCTGCAGTTGGTGACGTTCACTTCTCACTGCTAACTTCTCACTTCTCACTCTGTTTAGCGGCTGCGAGCAGTTTCTTACCTTTTTCGATGGCTTCTTCGATGGTACCGACGTTGAGGAACGCCATTTCGGGATATTCGTCAACCTCGCCATCGAGAATCATCTTGAAACCTTTGATGGTGTCTTCTATCGAAACCATCACGCCCGGCACGCCAGTGAACTGCTCTGCCACGGTGAACGGCTGTGACAGGAAACGCTGCACTTTGCGCGCACGGTTCACAGTCATGCGGTCCTCGTCCGAGAGTTCCTCCATGCCAAGAATCGAAATAATATCTTGCAATTCTTTGTTGCGTTGAAGAATCTGTTTCACGCGCTGAGCCGTATTGTAGTGATCTTCGCCAACAACTTGCGGGTCAAGAATGCGCGATGTAGAATCGAGCGGATCGACGGCTGGATAGATGCCAAGTTCCGAAATTTTACGACTCAAAACGGTGGTCGCATCCAAGTGCGTGAAGGTGGTAGCTGGCGCAGGGTCGGTCAAGTCGTCGGCTGGCACATAAACGGCCTGCACCGAGGTGATTGATCCGCGTTTTGTCGATGTGATGCGCTCCTGCATCAAGCCCATTTCGGTAGCCAAAGTTGGCTGATAACCTACAGCCGATGGCATACGACCAAGCAGTGCCGAAACCTCCGAGCCTGCCTGCGTGAAACGGAAAATGTTATCGATGAAGAACAGAATATCGTGTCCGCCATCGCTGTCGCGGAACGACTCCGCCACCGTAAGTCCCGACAGCGCCACGCTCGAACGCGCTCCTGGCGGTTCGTTCATCTGACCAAAGATCAGCGCCACTTGCGATTTTGCGAGTTCGTTATAATCAACTTTCGAGAGGTCCCATTTGCCCTCTTCCATGCTCTTTTTGAATTCATCGCCATAGCGAATGATGCCCGATTCAATCATTTCGCGCAGCAAATCGTTGCCTTCGCGGGTGCGTTCGCCCACGCCAGCAAACACCGAAAAGCCGTTGTGACCTTTGGCGATGTTGTTTATCAACTCCTGAATAAGCACTGTTTTGCCTACGCCAGCGCCGCCAAACAGACCGATTTTACCACCTTTTGAATAGGGTTCGAGCAGGTCAATTACTTTGATACCCGTGAAAAGGATTTCTTTGGATGTCGACAGTTCGTCGAATTTTGGCGGTTCGCGGTGAATGGGGTAAGTCTCGGTGTAGTCGAGCTCGTTCATGCCGTCGATGGCTTCGCCAATGACATTGAGCAGACGCCCTTTCACCTGCGTTCCGATAGGCATGGAGATAGGTTTGCCCAGTGCGCGCACTTCGAGTCCGCGACGCAGACCATCGGTCGAGTCCATTGCCACCGAGCGAACGGTGTTTTCGCCTATGTGTTGTTGAATTTCGAGGACGAGTTTTTTGCCGTTTGGCCGTGTAATTTCTAGCGCGTCGTGAATGGCAGGCAGTTGTTCGCCTTTCTCCTCATCGACCGAGAAAACCACATCGACTACAGGTCCTACGATTTGCGAAATGTATCCAATGTTTGCTGACATAAGATGCTATTTTGTTTGTTCGAGCAAAGATAGTGTTTTTTTTAATACACAAAAAATTTTTGACCGAAAATCGTCACTTTTTTATTTCGGCTGAAAAAATCGCGCAAAAAGCGTGCCAAAAAGTGCCTGAAAATCAGCAAAATAGCGTGCAAAAGTGCAACAAAAAGTGCAATTTTTCGTCTGCTAAAAATTCATCGAAACACACCACTTTTATAAGTGAGATAAAAACGCTAACTTTGCAGGTTAGTTTCTAAAATCGAAATTTTTAATCGGCATTGCGCTATTTTCTGACATTTTCGTATCGTGGATCGCACTATTGTGGCTGGCAAATGCAGCCCAATGGCATTGCAGTGCAGCAGGTTTTGACCGACGCGCTGCGTACGGTGACGCGCTACCCTGCCCTGCAGGTGGTTGGTGCTGGTCGCACCGATGCTGGCGTGCATGCAACGAAAATGGTGGCGCATTTCGACGTGGAGAAGCCAATTGACGATGCCGAAAAATTCGTGGCGCGACTGAATGGCGTTCTTCCGCCCGACATTGCAGTGAGCGATTTGCGCCAAGTGGCCGATGATGCCCACGCGCGATTCGACGCTACGGCGCGCCGCTACGAGTACCATATTATTTCTGAGAAAAATCCGTTCAAAACCGACCTTGCGTGGCGTTTGCCCGTGGCGCTCGACTACGACGCCATGAACCAAGCGGCAAAAGTGCTACTGGGCGAACACGACTTCACAAGTTTTTCGAAAGTCCACACCGATGTTAAAACAATGATTTGCACCATCAACGAGGCGCATTGGGACAAGCGTGGCGACGAGTGGATTTTCACCATCGAGGCGAATCGTTTTCTGCGAAACATGGTGCGCGCCATCGTTGGAACGCTCATTGAAGTGGGCAAAGGCAACTATTCGGTGGACGATTTCAGGAAAATAATCGAAGCGAAAAATCGCTGTGCTGCAGGCATGTCGGTGCCAGCGTGCGGACTGTTTTTGACCGAAGTAAAATACTAGGTTAGAGTTTATAGGTTAAAGTTTATAGGAAATAGGAAATAGGAAAATTGAAATAAAATGAAGAAGATTGATTTTAAGCAGATTTGGCCAACATTGCTCATCATTTTGGTGTTTGCGGTGGCTAGCATCATCTATTTCTATCCAGCAATGGAAGGCAAAGTGGTGTATGCGGGCGACAACATCAACGGCAGTGCGGCGGTGCAAGAGAGCGTGAATTTTCACAAAGAAACAGGCGACTACAGCTACTGGACCAATGGCATGTTTAGCGGCATGCCGAACTATCAGATTGGCGGCGGCGGTGGTTTCACGCTCGACAGAATGTTGCGACCCGTTCGTTGGCTGCTCTCGTGGGGCAACAGAAACACCATTTTCGTATTTTTCTACTATCTGATTGCATTTTTTCTGCTGTTGCGAGCGTTCAAAGTCAATCGCTGGTTGAGCATGGCTGGCGCATTTGCCATTGCCATGTCGAGTTACTTTTTTGTGGTGGTGGCCGCCGCGCACAACGGCAAATGTTTCTCCATCACTTGGATGACGCTGGTGGCCGTAGGATTCATTCTAACCTATCAGAAAAAATACACTTGGGGCGCACTGCTGGTGATGTTTTTCAGTTACATCGGCTTCTACACGCACCCACAAATGTCGTACTACATCTGCATGATGATTGGCATGTTTTGGGTTGCCGAATTGGCCATTGCCGCGAAATCGAAAGATTGGAAACATTTCGGCATTGCCACGACCATATTTTTCGCCTCGTTTGTGGTGGGTATAGGCATGGGCAGTGCCAACTTTTTTGTCAACAAAGAGTACGCCGAAGAGACCATGCGCGGTGGGCATAGCGACTTGGTGAAAGACCAAGACCCCACGAACAAAACCAAAGGTCTCGATTTTGATTACGCCACACAATGGAGTTACGGCATCGATGAAACCATGACGCTGCTGATTCCGAATTTCGAAGGCGGCATGAGCGGCTACAATGTGGGCGAAAATTCGACGCTCTACAAAGAATTGACCGACGCAGGCGTGCAACGCAGCGCTGCCAAACAATTCTGCAAAAGCGCGCCAACCTACCGTGGTGACAAACCCTTCACCAGCGGGCCAGTCTACATTGGCGCAATAGTCTGCCTGCTTTTCATTCTGGGTTTGCTGATAGTGGAAGGCCCGTACAAATGGGCATTGCTAGCCGCCACACTCTTTTCGATAACGCTGGCATGGGGACGACATTGGGCAGATTGGAGTCATCTGTTTTTCGATTATTTCCCAGCCTACAACAAATTCCGCGCGGTAGAGAGCATTCTGATTGTGGCTGAAATAACCATGCCGCTGCTCGGATTTTTGGCATTGAAAACCATTTCGGAGAAAAAAATCGATTACAAACGTCTGCTCACCATGCTCGGCATTGCCACGGGAATAACGGGCGGCATCTGCCTGATTGTGGCACTTCTGGCTGGCACGATTGATGTAACATCGGCATACGACGTCAATTTCAAAAATCAATTGCCAGAATTTGCCTACAACGCCATTTTGGCAGAGCGCACAAGCATGATTCGCAGCGATGCGTGGCGTTCGTTGCTGTTTGTGCTGATGGGCGCAGGACTCGTCTATTTCTACGCAAAAAATCTCTACCAAAAATCGCGACCAAAAGCCACCATTTGGTTTGGCGTGGTGCTCACCGTGCTGATTTTGGCTGATTTGTGGACGGTGGACAAGCGCTACTGCAACAACGACATGTATGTGAGCAAAAAAGACATGGAGCGTCCGTTCGAGATGAAGCCGTACGAAAAAGAGTTGCTGCAAGACAAGTCGCATTTCCGCGTGCTGAACCTTTCGGGCAACGCATTCAACGAGGCACGAACGAGCTATTATCTGAAATCGATTGGCGGCTATTCGGCGGCGAAATTGCGTCGTTATCAAGATTTGATAGACGAACATCTGGTGCCAGAAATGGGTCCGCTGATGACTGCCGTGGTGCAAACTCAAGGACAATTGGAACAATGCAGCGGCGACAGCCTCTTCCCCGTGCTGAACATGCTGAACATGAAATATGCCATTGTGCCGTTGCAAAATAATCTGCAAATTCCGGTTGAAAATCCGCACGCCATGGGCAATTGCTGGTTTGTGAACGATGTGCAACTTGTGGGCAATGCCAACGATGAGATTGCCGCGCTCGACCACATCAATCTGCACACCACCGCCGTGGCCGATAGCGCATTTGCCGAACAATTGCGCCTCGACCAGTACAACATTGCGCCGCTCATGGCATTCGACGAAAACGAGATTCAGCTGACAAAATATACGCCAAAACGCATTGATTATCAAGCACAAAACGAGCAAAATCGTGTAGCAGTATTCTCCGAAATCTACTATCCATACGGCTGGCACATCTACCTGACCGATGGCGAAGGCAACCTCGAGAACGAACTGCCGCTGGCGCGCGTCAACTACATGCTGCGTGCAGCTGTGATTCCCGCTGGAACGCACACGCTTGCCATGGTTTTCGACCCAGAGAGCGTACACAAAGGCAACCAGCTGTCGCTAATCTGCTTCGGCATTTTCTGCGCCACACTCGTTGCCGCCATCGCTATGGAAATAATCAAGCGCCAAAAGGCGAAAACGACGATTTGCGAAAAATAAAATCTGGAAAAATGCGCATAGTAATTCTTGGCACGGCATATCCCTATCGGGGCGGTTTGGCGGCGTTCAACGAGCGGCTAGCCTACGAGGCACAGGCAGCGGGCGACGAGGTGGAAGTGGTAACATTCACCATGCAATACCCCGATTTTTTGTTCCCCGGCAAAACGCAATACAGCGATGCGCCAGCACCCAAAGATTTGAAAATTCGCCGTTTGATGAACTCCATCAATCCATTTTCGTGGATTCGCACGGCTCGCCAAATCCGAAAAATGCAGCCCGACCTATTGATTGTACCATTTTGGATTCCACTGATGGCTCCATGTTTAGGCACGATTACGCGCATCGCGCGCCACAAAGGCATGCAAATGACATCGATACTACACAACGTAATACCACACGAGCCAAAAGCATGGGATAAAATGTTTGTACGCTATTTTCTACGCAGTGTAGATAGTTTTGTGGCGCTATCAGACAGTGTACACGACGATTGTCTTGCCTTGCTTGGAAAGAACACAAGCAAAAATGTTCGAATATCACCGCACCCAATCTACGACATATATGGTGATCCGTTGGACAAAGCCGAAGCGCGCAAACAATTGGGATTGCCTGCCGATGGAAAAATTCTGCTTTTCTTTGGTTTCATTCGCGACTACAAAGGACTCGATCTGCTGTTGCGTGCCTATGCCGACAAGCGTCTGCAAAAGGGCGATGTGCATCTGGTTGTGGCTGGCGAATTCTACAACAACGGCGAAAAATATCACACACTCGAAAAAGAGTTGAACCTGTCGCAGCCCGTCATTTGGCACACCAATTTTATTCCCGACGACCAAGTGCGCGTCTATTTTTCGGCGGCCGACATCATTGTGCAACCCTACAAAACCGCCACGCAGAGCGGCGTAACGCAAATTGCGTATCATTTTTGCAAGCCGATGTTGGTAACGAATGTTGGCGGATTGGCCGAGATTGTTCCGAACGGCAAAGTGGGCTACGTAACGCCCGTCGATCCGCAAGCCATTGCCGATGCGCTAGCAGATTTCTGCGCCAACGAAGATCCCGACCGTTTCCGCGAAGGAATAGAGGAAGAACGTCAAAAATACTCATGGAGTCGCATGCTTCAAACAATAAAGGGCGTGTAAAGGTCGCAACAGCATTTCTAAAAAAAACGAATTTGAGAAAAATTGCGAACAAAAATCTTCAAACCTAACACACAACTCACTGACTTTCAACAACTTACAGCGCAAGTCTTTATTCTTTACTCTATATTCTTAACCTCATTCACCACCGTCACCAGATGGCATGCCACCACGCCAGCAGTCTCGGTGCGCAGGCGGCTCTGTCCGAGCGTCACAGCAGTAAAACCCTGCTCGAGCGCCAAGCTGACCTCTTCTCTGCTAAAATCGCCCTCGGGACCGACCATCACCACCACATCTGAGGCGGGCGGACAAACATGCAGCAAATGCGGTTTTTCGCCTTCGTAACAATGCGCAATAAAACGCTGCGGCTCACGCACAGTGCGCAGAAATTCGTCACAATCGGTCATGGCATTCAGGTGCGGCACTTGAGCTTTGTACGACTGCTTCGAAGCCGCCACAATTATTTTCTCGATGCGCTCGGGCTTAATCAACCTGCGCTCCGAAAAACGGCAGCACAACGGCGTAATCTCATCGACGCCAATCTCGGTAGACTTCTCCACAAACCACTCGAAACGATCGATATTTTTCGTTGGCGCCACGGCCAAATGCAGCCGAAACGGGCGCTTGCCAAAATCGTGCTGAACAGAAAGAATTTCGACCTCGGTATGTTTGGCGTGCGGCGCTACAATGCGCACTTCGTACAGGTTGCCAACGCCATCGATAACGTGCGCCACATCGCCCGCTTGCATGCGCAAAACCTTGGCACAATGCGCCGATTCCTCTTCGGGCAAAAATGGATTCGAAAGAATGTCGGGAGCGTAAAAAATCGTCATAACTGCGACAAATAGGGTGTAAACGATTGCAAAATTACATTTTTTTCGCCAAAATAATTCGGAGATAAACAAATAATGTGTACTTTTGCAGAAAATGTACGCACCATGAAACGCACACTATTTTTCACTCTTCTGGTCGCTGCCGTTTTTTCAGCCTGCAACCGCACCGAAAGGCAATACAATGCCATTGTCGAAACGCTGAACCTATCCGTCCCGCTCGAACTCGAAAACATTGCAAAAGCGCACAACATGATAATCGACGCAAGCAACATGGATTCCGTGCAAGTGGCGAATTTGCAAGAATTGTTCATCAACTACATATACGCCAATGCCGATATGCAGCAAGGTTTGATGCAAGAGGCCTACAGCGCCGCGCTGAACACGCCAAACGACACGCTGCTGCTCGATTCGCTCGAAAATGTGATGGACGGAATGCGCCGCTACGGACTGCTGATGTATGCCTCCGAAGGCGAAATAATCACACACACCATGCCAGCCTACATTGCCGAAGCGTTCGACAAATATCTGACGCCATCGGAACGCGACATGATAAGACTGACGGAGATTGAGGTGGAAACGCCATCGGTTACCGACGAAGGGGTGATTGTAACGAACGAAGAACTGGCGCACCGCCTGAAACTCTGCGACGACATGCTAGCCGCCTATCCCAACGACCAAATGACTGCCGAAATAAAAGCGTGCCAAGAGCATTATCTCATCTGCCTGTTACTCAATGCTGATAATCAGCAAGATAGCACCTTACAGCAGACCATCGAGGCTTATGTCGAAAGTTATCCCGATGCCGCAAGCACACCACTGCTGCAGCAATTTCTGGAGATTGCCGACCAGCCAAATGCTGATCACAAACAATTCATCGAACAAAATATCCTGAACAATTAAACATTTCAACGATTAAACTATTCAACAAAAAATGTACACTTGGTTTTCTGTTAAAGTAAAATTCGACCGCCAAGGCGAAGACGGTCTCATGACAAAAATTACCGAACCTTTCCTGATAGATGCAATGACATTTACCGAAGCCGAAAATCGCATTTTGGCCGAAGTGAAGCACTATTCTACCACGGGCGAGATCGAGATTGCCGACATTCGCAAAACGAAAATTTCGGAACTATTCGACAACGACAGCGAAGACGCCGACAAATGGTATCGCTGCAAAGTGAACTACCTCGCACTCGACGAGAAGAAAGGCATCGAGAAAAAAACTGCGCAAATAATGATGGTGAAAGCCGCCAACTTCAAAAACGCTGTCGACACGCTCATCGAGCGCATGCGCGGCACATTGGGCGACTACGAAATTGCCACCATTGCCGAAACCAACATTCTCGATGTACTGAAATTCATCCAACCCAACGAAGAAGAGGCGAAGTAAAGAATTTCAAATTCCAAATTTCAGATTGGCGCAAGCCTATCGAGCCGCAGCGCAAACAATTAAATAATTGGACAATTAGACATTTGGGTAATTAAACATGGATATTTGCGACAATTTGCAACACGTTCGCAGTCAGATTCCATCTGGCGTGCGGCTGGTTTGCGTGTCGAAATTCCACCCTGCCGAAGCCATTCAAGCAGCCTACGACTGCGGTGAACGCCTCTTTGGCGAGAGTCGTGCGCAAGAGCTCACCGCCAAACACGCCCTGCTGCCTGCCGACATCGAATGGCACTTCATCGGGTCGCTGCAGACCAACAAGGTGAAACAAGTCGTGCCGTTGGCAACGCTCATTCACAGCGTCGATTCGGGACATCTGCTGGCCGCCATCGACCAATGCGCCGCCAATAACAATCTGATTGCCAACATCTTACTCGAAATTCACATAGCGCAAGAGACCACTAAGCACGGCTTCCTGCCCGACGAGGCGCGCACCTTCATTGCCGAACAACGCTGGCTGCAATACCCCCACACGCGCCTCTGCGGCCTGATGACTATGGGCACAGCCAACGCCAGCGAAACGGAGACGCGCCGCGAATTCCACCGCATGCGCTCGCTGTTCGACGAACTAAAAACCGCCTGCGCCCTGCCCCACTTCACCGAACTCTCCATGGGCATGAGCCACGACTTCCGCATCGCCATCGACGAAGGCAGCACCATAGTTCGCATTGGCACTGCCATTTTCGGCGAAAGAAACTACTAGTCAGTGAGAAATTTCTGGTTTCCAATTTCTAGATTTCTAGTTTGAAAAGTTTCTGAGTTTGAAATTGTTTCTCGAAATTGCTGGCGCAATTTCTGTTTCTAGGTTTGTAGGGATGTGGCATGCCGCATCCCTACTGTCGTTTTATAATTTGCAGTGGGTGATGAATACAATGTTTGTCCCCTTTTCATGGGGACGAGCGAAGCTGAGGGGTTCAAAAATTTTCGGGCGAAAAATCACTCGCCCCAACAACACAAACTTTTTGTAACTTTTCATTCCCATCTCGCATTTTTTTGTAAAAAAATTGCTATCTTTGCAGCGTAAATAATGCCACAAGTGTGTGGTAATGTATGAAAAATAGCGTTTGCTATTGCTCTATTCACGCAGAAATGTAGGAAATTTCAATAAGAGGATGGATCAAGTCGAGCAAATGCCCGTGATTTTTTCGCGGGCATGACGAGTCCTCTTTCGGTATCCTACAACCGCAGCGTGAGCAAGTTATGCTCGCGTTTTTTTATTTGTTTTTTAGTGTGGTGCGCAGGTGTCCGATGTGTGCCAGCAATAACCTAATTTTTTTCGACCTCGAGTGGACAGCGGGGTAACAAAATTATTAATCTATGAAAAACATAAAACTTTTTGCAGCCATGTGTTGCGCAGCAATGCTTTTTGCGGCGTGCGAAAAAAACGAGCCGAAAAATGCGTACAATCACGACACCAAAAACGACACCAAAGAGGCAGTCGATCTTGGTTTGAGTGTGAAATGGGCAACTTGCAATGTAGGTGCCACAAAACCCGAAGAGTATGGCAACTACTACGCTTGGGGCGAAACAGCAACTAAGGGTGACTATTCATGGAGTAGCTATAAGTTTGGTTCTGACAATGCCTTAACAAAATACTGCAATAATGACAGTTATGGTAAAAATGGCTTTACCGATAAATTAACTACTCTTGAAGCAGCAGACGATGCAGCAACCGCCAATTGGGGCAGTGAATGGCGCATGCCAACCATTGATGAATGGGAGGAGTTGATAGATAAATGCACATGGACATGGACTACCAAAAATAGTGTAAAGGGCTATGAAATAAAAGCCACCAATGGCAACTCTATATTCCTTCCTGAGGCAGGCGATCGCTACGACGATGAGCTGGACGGTGCAGGCTCGTACGGCTACTATTGGTCGAGTTCGCTCTATATGAGCTACCCGTACCGCGCCCAGTACGTGTTCTTCAACTCCGACCGCCACTACACGGACCGCTACTACCGCGACTGTGGACTCTCTGTTCGCCCTGTTTCGAGCAAATAACAAAATCAATATCGCACTTATTGTAGGGACGCGGCATGCCGCATCCCTATTTTTTTAGTCCCCTGCCACAAAGGGGGTACGCGGTATGTCCCTACAAATTCCACATTTTGCACTATCCATGTTCTATCTTCTATGCTCTAAGTCACAGCACACTCTCTCAACTGCACCAGCCAAAATCTTGCGACTCATATCTTGCTACTTGCGACTTTTTTCAAAAAAATCTTCAACACTGCCACATTTTGGCAGTCACACTGTATAATTTTGCAGTGTAATTACTAACCCATCAAAACAAGGAGGCAATATGAAAAACACAACTTTTGTCGAAGAAAGTCTTCAAATCGTCAGCAATCTTCCTGAAAATGAAGAATTTACGAACCTGGGACAGTACGAGTACAATCAGAAAACAAACGAAATTATCTTTTTTATGACAGGACAAAACGACTACACGCTTTCTCTAATCGAAAACGAGAAAGCAAAACGCGCACTGCTGCTGGCCAAATTGGCAGAACAGGAAAAAGAGGAACTTGTGAAAAAGGGCTGCATCAAAAAAGTGATAGTGAAGGTGCCAAACGGCTACGCCACCCGCTACATCCCCGTCGAAAAGGCGGCATAATCGCCTGTGCAACAACTACAAAAACGATGTCTCGGCACTGTTCGGGGCATCGTTTTGCCGTTTGTAGAGCGCAATCAAGCCACATTCAGAAAAAAATGCTATCTTTGCACTAGAAAACGACAGCACCAAATGAGCTTAAGAGACGAACGCTGGGGAGTGATTGTGAACCCCTATTCAGGCAAACGCCAACTGCAAAAAGATTGGCAAGGCATCTACTATCTGCTGAAAAAGGCGGAAATCAACTTTTCGGAACAACTCACAGCCTTCCCAGGTCACGCCATCGAAATAGCCCGCACCATGGTCGAGGCAGGCTTTCGTCACCTGATAATCGTGGGCGGCGACGGCACACTAAACGAAGTGGTAAACGGCATCTACACCTCGTCCATCGACGACAAAAGTGCGGTAACTCTGGCACTCGTCCCCTACGGCACAGGCAACGACTGGGCGCGCTATTGGGGCATCACACGCAACTACCGACAGCTGGCGCGACAGATGTTTCAGCGCAAATGCACCCTCATCGACATAGGTAAAATTTCGTACACCGACCGCCGCGGACGCAACGCCGTGCGCTACTTCATCAACGGCGCAGGCTGGGGCTTCGATGGCATGGTGGTGCGCATCACCAATCGCATAAAAAAATACTTGGGCGGCAGCGCATGGGTCTATTCGCTGGCGGTTTTCGTTGCGCTGCTGAAATTGAAAACTTGGCCGATGCACTTTGTAAGCGATGATCGTGAGGACGAAGGGCGATTTTTCACCATCGCCATTGGCAACGGCTGCTACTCAGGCGGCGGACTCAAGCAAGTGCCAGACGCCAAACCCACCGATGGCAAGTTTCACATCACCGCCATGCAAAAGATTAAGTTGAGCCAAATTCCATCGGCACTGAAATTGCTCTTCGCTGGTCGCCTGCCAGAACACGCCTGCGCGCACTCGTTTGTAACCGAAAAGTTCCACATCACCTACGATGGCATGCTCGATGCCGAAACCGATGGCGTCGACCTCGAGGGTTGCTCGCCATTCACCGTCGAAGTGGTGCCAAACGCCGTGCAAATGCTGATTCCGTAATCAGCAAGATTTCTCAAATTCAGGATTGCGCTTAATGCGGATAGTGATATGAAGTTGCTGTTCGTAGTGCGCCTCTTCGTTGATGCTACTAATGCGACATTCGAAAATTTCGCCCCAACCAAGGTCAAGAAATGCCGCCAACTCCGCGTTTTCGTCGCGCGGAATGTAACCCAGCACAAACTCCTCAGGGTCACCGTTTTCGTCAGGTTTTGTAAAGATTACCTGCACCGCATTGGCATCGTAACTATTGTCGGGTTCGCGGCGAAGCTGCAGCAACTGTCCCACTTTCAAATCGCTCCAAACCTCGTTGGCATCGTAATACATGCGCGCTGCCAAATGGCACTCCTTGTAGAATTTTTTCATCGCTTTCATAGTCGTATTTTTTGTTTTGAATAGCACCTTACAAATGTACGAAAAAAATTCCAGATTTCCAAATTTTTCGCGAGAAAGTTTCGTTTCTTTTGGTCGTCAAAAGAAATGAACAAAAAAAGCGATTTCTACAAAACAAAAAGAGCGAGAACTTTCGTCCTCGCTCTTTTGTTTGTATGCCGCTGCGTATCAATAGGTTACACGCGGAACGGCTCCATAGTTCACCTTCAGTGCGTAGGCACGACGAAGCGCCTGCTTCACATCGGTGATGATACCCATTTTTGTGTTGCGATCGGCCTTGATCGAGATGGTGAGCATGTTCTGCTCGTCCTCGCGCATGGCCTCGCGCTCACGCACTACATACTCCTCGAGTTGCGATACATCGGCAAAAGCATCGTCCAACTGAATGCGCGTTTCGCTACCATACTTGCCTTTGAACTCTTTTTTCGGTTCGCCAATGTAGACAAAGCGAACAAGCGATTTCTTTTCGAGCGATTGCAGTTCGGTGGCTTCGGGCGCATGAATGTCGACCTTGTAAGTTACCTCTTTCATCGATGTCGAAACCATGAAGAAGAACAACAGCATGAAGATGATATCGGGCAGCGATGCCGTAGAAATTGCAGGCACGTCTTTTTTATCGCCCTTACGAATTTTAGCCATTATTTCTTTCCTCCATAGTTTTTAGGTTCGGCTTCCGAAATCTTCTGCGGATAGATGGTTTGAACGGCTTTTTGGCGTTCTTCGTCTAACTCGGCATAAGGCATTCCAAAGCGAGCCCTTGAATATTCGTCGCGCACCTCGTTGTAGGCGCCAACCAATTCGTTCTGTACCTCAATGTACTTCTGATAGAGTGTGCCGCGGTCGTTTTGCAACGAAATGATGTGTTTTTTCGTTGTCATCACGGTTTCGCGCTGACCACCTATCTCGACTTCCACAGGGAGCAGTTCGGGGAGCGTGGGGTCGTTGCCTTCGTTTTTGATGAAGGTTTTGACCTTTTCTCTCAACTCGCGCACATCGAGCGGTTCGCCCTGAACAAGCAACTGGTTGCTGCTGTTCACAAGCACCACAAAGGTGTTGCGTTTGTTTACCTCGTTCTCTTTTTGTTCCTCGTTCGGTTGTGGTGGAGGCGGCAGACGCCGCGACAAACCTTTGTCAACCGACATGGTAGTCGTTACAAGAAAGAAGATGAGGAGCAGAAAGGCAATGTCGGCCATAGAGCTAGCATTGATTTCCTGAACTTTGCGTTTTCCCATAATCTTCTGTAATTTCCGTTATTTTTTACCAACTTTGCTAAAGCGTTTGAGGCAGAGCATTGCAACCACGCTAATCAACGCAATAACAAACAGAATGTAAGAGGCAATGATGCAAGCATCGGTGAAGTGACACCAGAAACCAACATTTTGCGTGCCTTCGTAACCAATAATTTCGATGTAGTCACCGTTACCGCAGAACCATGCGATGACCATGACTATCAATCCCGAGAAGATGACATCGAAAATGGTGAGACTATCTTTCTTCTTTTTGAAGAGAATCGACTTGTCGAAGCGGATAAGCGAATAGAGCGCCACCAAGCAACCCAAGCCGAACAGAATGTACGCCCAGTTGAGCAGCGCATCGGTAAAATGCGGCTGATTCCACAAGTTGCCATTGATGTCGACCTCCTCGCCTCCGCCAACGAAGAACAGAACGCCGATGACCACCGATATGGCAAGCAGTGTGTAGAGCGTAATTTTCGGTAATTTATCCAAGAATTTAGACATAATCAGTGTGTTTTAATTCTGTCTGAAAACAAATTATTTCTCAACGGCTTTTGCCTTTTCAGCAACGATGTCGAGCAGCGAGATGGACGAATCTTCCATGTCGTTAACCAGCACATCGATGCGCGACAAGATGTAGTTGTAGAAGATTTGCAGAATGATGGCAACGATAAGACCAAACACGGTGGTCAACAATGCCACTTTGATACCGCCAGCCACGATGGTAGCCGAGATATCGCCTGCTTGTTGAATTTTGTCGAATGCTTGAATCATGCCGACTACGGTACCCATGAAGCCCAACATTGGAGCCAAGGCGATGAACAGCGAAATCCACGAGAGGTTCTTCTCGAGCAGACCTTGTTGAACCGAGCCATACGAAGCAACGGTTTTGTCGACTGTGTCAACACCCTCGTCGTAGCGCGACAGACCTTGATAGAAGATAGAGGCGATAGGACCACGCGTATTGCGGCAAACTTCCAATGCAGCCTCGAGTCCGCCTTCGTCCCATGCTTTGCGTACTTCGCGAAGCAGTTTGTCGGAATCAACAGTAGCAAGACCCAGATAGATGATGCGCTCGATGCAAAGTGCAAGACCAAAAATCAAGCAGAATGCAACGGTCGACATGAAGCCAGCTTCACCTTCGATGAATTTGGTTTTCAGGATTTGGTGCATGCCAACCTCTTCGGCAGCGGCTTCTTCAGCCACTTCTTCGACAACGGCGGCTTGTTCTTCGGTAACTTCCTCGGTGGCAGGTGCGGCTACCTCAGCCGAATCTTGAGCCACAGCTACAGCGGCCACGCCAAAGAGCATTACGGCCACAAGCGTCAGGATTGGAAACAGTTTTTTCATTTTGTTTTGTGTTTTTAGTTAGTAATTTAAGTTACAAATTATTTTCGCGGAAAGAAGGGGATTCGAACCCCTGATACACTTTTGGCGCATACACGCTTTCCAGGCGTGCCTCTTCAACCACTCGAGCATCTTTCCAAGCTGTCGCAAAATGCCAGTAGCAACTAGCAAGAAAGCCGAAAATACTATAGCACTCGCGAACATTCTCATTCGCTCAAAATCGGGCGCAATTTACTATTTTTTTCGCAAATTGGTTACTAATTTTTCAACATTTTTCTGCACAATACACTAACGTGCTGATTTTGAGCATTTAACGGTGATTTTTCGCCCCAAAATTTAACATTTTCGCGATTAAATGCCGAACAAATTCTTGGCGTTTTGCGTGGTTGTTTCGTCAATTTTCTCGACTGGAATTTGAAAAATTTCGGCCAAACATTGCGCCACATCGGCAACATATTGCGGTTCGTTGCGCTGCCCACGGTGCGGCACCGGAGCCATGTAGGGTGCATCGGTTTCGAGCAGAAGGTGCTGCGCTCCAATCTGCGAAACGATTTCTGGCAGATGACTTTTTTTGAAGGTCAGCACGCCGCCAACACCCAAGTAGAAACCCATTTTCACCACTTTTCGCACCTCCTCTACTCCACCGCCAAAACAATGAAACACGCCACGCAGCGGTTTTCCGCGAAATTTTGCAAGCGACGCGAACGCTTCAGCAAACGCCTTTCGCACATGCAAAACTACGGGCAAACTTAGCGAGATTGCCCAATCCAACTGCTGTTCGAAAGCCAAAATTTGCGAATCGCGAAAAGTGTCATCCCAATAGAGATCGAGGCCGATTTCGCCAACGGCACAATAGTCGCCAGCCGCCAACTCGTCGCCAACGATTTGCAGTTCGTTGCGAAAATCCTCCTTCACGCTTTCGGGGTGAAGCCCCATGGCTGCAGAGCAAAAATCGGGGAACTCGGCGACCGTCTTTTTCAGCGGCTGAATGCTGCGACTATCCTCGTTGGCCAGCACCACATGCGTAATGCCCGCCTGCAACGCGCGCTGCACCACCGCGGCACGATCGTCATCGAATTCCTGCGAATAGATGTGAGTGTGAGTGTCGATCATAGTGAGGAATTTTTTAATTGATAATTGATAATTGACAATTGACAATTAGGCGGTTCGACTGGCTCACCGCCCACAATCTTCAAATAGACAATAGAAACAGCGCGAAGCGCGAGAATTTTTGCGATAAGAGAGAGCAAAATCAAACGCGTTTGTTTTGCCGAACGGAGCAAAAATCTTGCGAAGCAAAAACTTAGAAACTTTTTCAACTTGATAAACTTCTCATCAACTTATCAACTCGTCAACTTATCAACTAAAAATTTTTCCGCCTCGTGCAGCGAATCAATTTTGCCAACATCGAGCATGCGCAGGTTGGGCATCTGCACGCCACGAATGGTGTGTGTGGCGCAGACTGAAAGGTAAAAATCGATGATCGAAAAGCGATCAGGCCAACCTTCCATCAGCGGAAAAACATCTGGCGAGATGGTGTGAATGCCAGCAAAAGCAAGTTTTTGGCACGCTGCGACATCGAGATTCTGGTACGGCGACCGCACCTCGCCCGTCTGCACATTGGTCCAGCCAACAAGGCGCTGCTGCTCGTCGAAAAGCAGATAACGACTCGTTTTGCGATCGCTCACGAGCAGCGTTGCAAGGTCGCACGACTGATGCATTTTGTAGAACGCCGCCAAATCGAGGTTCGAAAGAATATCGACATTATGCACCAGAAAAGGCGCGTCGGCATTGAGCAGCGATTGCGCGTGACGCAGTCCCCCGCCCGTCTCGAGCAGCAGTTCGCGCTCGTCTGAAACAGCCACACGCAGTCCAAAATCGTGCGTCGCAAGATAGTCTATAATCTGATCGGCAAAATGATGCACATTCACCACCGCATCAGAAAATCCAGCGGCAGCCATTTTCTCCAAAACATGCGCCAGCAGCGGTTTCCCAGCCACAGGCACAAGCGCTTTTGGCATATTATCGGTGAGCGGGCGCAGGCGCGTTCCCAGACCCGCAGCAAAGATTACACATTTCATGTGATTGCAGATTAGTAGCAAGTCGCAAGTAACAAGTCGCAAGACTAGGGCAATGCAAGAAAAACAATTTCTGATTTTTTGTTGTTTGCGACTAACTCATCAAACTTAATTAAATAATTGGAAATTAGATAATTAGATAATTAATTCCCAATTCTTTTCGTGATTCCACGCTCTTTGTGGCAAACAATGATGTCGATATCAAATTTTTCGGCAAGGTGCGAGGCGAGGTGCTCCGCGGCATAGACCGAACGATGCTGTCCGCCAGTGCAGCCAAACGAGAACATCAAATCGGTGAATCCACGCTCCAGATAACGCGTCACATGAGCATCGGCCAAAGCGTAGACCGACTGCATGAAGGTGAGAATTTCGCCATCGCGCTCCAAAAATTCGATGACGTCGGCATCCATTCCCGTGGAGTTGCAATATTCGGCATAGCGACCGGGATTATGCACCGCGCGACAGTCGAAAACATAGCCACCGCCGTTGCCCGAAAGGTCGTCGGGTGCACCCTTTTTATATGAGAAGCTGAAAATGCGCACCGTGAGCCGACCTTTTACAGGCGCATAACGCTCGCTCCAGCGCGGCATTGCAGCCAAATCCGCCAAAATTTTGCACAAATAGGGACATTCGTCGAAAGGCTGCTGCAAAAGCGCGCGCAAATTGTCCATGGCAAACGGCACACTCTGCAGAAAATGCGCCTTGCGCTCCACCATGCCACGAAAACCGTATGCGCCCAACACTTGCAGCGTGCGGAAAAGCACAAACAGCCGCAGGCGCTCAAGAAAATGCGCTTTATCAACCTGCTGATAATCAGCAAGATGCGTAAGATAAACGTCAATCAGTTCATGGCGCAACTCATCAGGATAGTTGGCTTTGGCTTGCCACAGGAACGACGCCACATCGTAGTAAATCGGTCCGCAGCGCCCCGTCTGAAAATCGATGAAATAAGGCTCTTCGCCATTTTTCAGTATCACATTGCGCGCCTGAAAATCGCGATGCATGAAAGTGCTAAAATCTTCCGCCAAAAGTGCGCACTGAAGTCGCTCAAAATCGTCCTGCAGCGCCATCTCGTCGAACTCCAGCCCCGACGGCTTCAGAAAACAGTATTTGAAATAGTTGAGGTCGAACATCACCGTGCGCTCGTCGAAACGCGGCTGCGGATAGCAGAGGTTGAAATCGAGCCGCTCCGCCCCAGCAAACTGCAATTTTGGCAATAGCGCAATGGTGCGACGCAAAAGTGTTTTTTCTTGTTCCGAAAAATGACCCGTTGTGCGCCCTTCAGCAATGGCATCGAACAGCGAAATAGTGCCGAGATCGTCCTGCAGATAGCACATCAGGTCGGGCGACTTGGCCAACACGCGCGGCACAGGCAAGCCTTGTTCGGCGAAATGCTCGGCAAGTGCGATGAATGCACGATTTTCGTCGAGCGAAACGCCCTCCACGCCAATGTAACTCTCGCCATCGGCAGTGATGCGAAAATAGCGGCGATTGCTGCCCGACTGCGCCAGCGGCACAATGGCATCGGCAGACTTGTGGGCATAGTTTTCAAAAAGATTTGCAAGTTTCATAATGCAAAGGTACATTTTTTTCAAGACAGATTGTCCAAAATCTATGCTCCATGTTCTAAAAATCTATGCTCTAAAAAAAGGGCTCTGCAAAATTGCAAAGCCGCTTTTCTTTATTTTTTCACCACCCAAATCAAACTCGGGAAGTGATCGCTGTAACCGTTGGTCCAAGTGCCGGCCGAATGCGTACGCAGCGGATAGCCTTTGCGTTTGCCCGACTGCTCTTTCAAGAAATCTTTGTTGAAAATCTCCGATTTCCAATAGGTGAGCGTCGAAAGATCGCTCTTGTCGAGCCACTCGGTCGAAACCATCACCATATCGTACAAGCACCATACATCTTGATAACCCAGCGTGCCAGTGCCACTCTTGTAGATGTTGTAGCACGGATTGTAGAGTTCGCCCGGCTGCATTTTGTCGCGCTCATGTTTTGCACCAAGATATTTTTGAATGCATTCGGTGTCGGGATCGTCGTTCAAGTCGCCCATCACCACGATTTTGGCGTTTGGTTCGATAGCGAAAATGGAGTCGCAGATCCATTTGGTAGTCAGTGCGGCATCGTTACGTTTTGGCGTAGAAACTTTTTCACCGCCGTATTTCGATGGCCAGTGAAGCACGATCACATGAATTTGCTCGCCGTCGAGCAGACCAGTAACGCACAATTGATCACGCGAAACGAATGGTTTCGACAATTCATAACGCAAGTGGTGCGATACGATATTTGTAGGTGTAAACACATCGGCATTGTAGATCATGCCAACATCTACGCCGCGGCGGTCAGGACCTTCGATACAGATGGTTTTCAGATTGCGGTCGGCCAGCACGGGTTGCGACACAAGATCTTTAATCACCTCTTCGTTTTCGATCTCCGAAACGCCAAGTACAGCCAACTCCTTCGGAAATTTAGAGATGGCGTACGACATGTTTTTAATCTTGTTTTGGTACTTAAAACCAGTCCAGTGGTAGCCACCATCGGGCAAGAATTGCGAGTCGTCGGTGTCGGGCGAGTCGATGGTGTCGAACAGGTTTTCGAGGTTGTAGAATCCGATGACATACTTTTGCAGAGTTCCCGTTTTTGCAGGCGTTTCGGTCTGAGCCGAAACCACAAGTGCTGCAGGCAGTGCCGCAATAAGTAAAAGGTGTTTGAGTTTCATTGTGTTTTGCGTGTTATTAGATTTAATATGGTGTATTTTCACGATTTTCCGCCATTCGCTTGTGACGGCTTTACATTATCGGTGCAAAATTGGCATTTTTTTTTGACATGACAAAATTTTTTTGCCACGAAATTCCATAAAAATTTTCGTACTTACAAAACGCTCTTTTT
>CAVHRT010000008.1:25966-38127 GCA_963638355.1 Flexilinea sp.
AATCGCTTTTTTGATTAAAAATTGAAAGCAAAAGGCATTTGGTTGAAAAAAAATCGCTTTTTTGTTTTGTCGGTTGAAAATAAAAGCGTAATATTGCAGTCGCAAAAATGCGTAAAAAGCAACGAATTGATTTTTTTGCAATAACCGAAAAATAATACCACACACACCATGAGAAAAACACTATTGTTTGCCCTCGCTCTTTCGGCATCAGTTTTTGCTGGCGCACAAAATGTAGTCAAGGGTGTCATTAAAATTGCAGGGACGAACGAACCTGCAGTGGGTGCTACAGTTACGCTGCAAGGTCAGCAGGCCTCGGCTGTAACCGACGGACTTGGTCGCTTTTCTATCGATGCCGTGAAGGCTGGCGACGAAGTGCTTACCATAGCACTCGACAACTACGATGTAGAGACTCGCCCCATCACCATTTCGGGCTTGGAAACGCTCGATCTTGGCGTTATGACTCTGCAATCGGCCGAAGAGGAAGCCATTCAAGAACTCACCGAAGATGCTTTCCTTGCCATGTCGGATGTAGAATTTGACGACGAGGACGGACTTTCGTCACAAACCATTTCGGGTCTGCTTTTCTCGAAAGGCGATGTTTTCACCGGCACAGCAAGTTATGGTTTCAGCGCAGCGCGCTACCGTGTACGCGGCTACGAACAACGCTACGAAAGCACATATATAAATGGTGTAAACTTTAACGATGGCGAGCGCGGACGGTTCAACTATTCGTCGATTGGCGGTTTGAACTACGCTTTCCGCAACAAAGAGTTGATCAACAACTTTGCGCCAAACTCGTATGCCTACGGCAATCTGGGCAACACCACCAACATCGATATTCGCGCATCGAAATATGCACGCGGCGGCAATGTAAGCGTTTCGGCAACGAACCGCTCGTATTGGCTGCGCGCCCAAGCGACCTACGCCACTGGCTTGATGGCCAACGGCTGGGCATTCACGGTGAGCGGTTCGTATCGCTGGAGCGACCAAAACGTGAACAGCACAAAACTCTTCGCCCGCAACGAAGGCACATTCTACAACTCTGGCGCGCTATTCTTCAGTGCCGAAAAGGTGTTTAACGACCACCACAGCCTGAACATTGCCGCATGGTGCGCTCCAACCGAACGCGCTGGCTCGTCGGCTCTGACGCAAGAGACTGTTGACCTGACCTCGACCTACTACAACCCTTATTGGGGCTGGTACAACGGTGAAAAACGCAACTCGCGCATTGTGCACAGTTACGACCCTACCCTGCTGCTCAACTACGACTGGAAAATTTCGGAAGGACAAACCTTGAAATTCGGTCTTGGCGCACACTACAGCATGTATAGCAACTCGGCTATCACATTCTACAACGCACCAGACCCACGTCCCGACTACTACCGCAATCTGCCAAGTTACCAATTGGCTGGCTGGGGACTTGCAAGCGATGGCAACTTCTACCACGACTACGACTACCGCATGAGCGGCGGCTCGGAAGATTGGAAAGGTGGTGACCAGAGCAAAATTCTGACAAACGTAGACGCCTACAACAACCTGACCAACATTTGGAAAAGTGGTTATGGCAAAAAAGGTGATGTGAACACACAAATGGACTGGAACGCCATGTACAACGCCAACGCCATGAATAACATCATCAATCCAAATGGCATGGCAAAATACATGCAAGAACGCCGTCACAACAACATTTTCGAGACCGTATTCAACGCTACATACGAAAACAAGACCTTCGACCACCTGAACATTGTGGCTGGTTTGGAGGCTAAATATTCGAAAGGTCGCCACTACAAAACCATCGACGACCTGATGGGCGGCAACCAGTGGTACGATATCGACCCATTCTCGGATCGCGACATCAACGACTTGGCCGAAGACGTGGCAATGACGGCCACCGATGTGCAATATGTGCGCATCAACGACTTGCAAGTCGATGCAAACGGCAATCCAATAGCAGGTCAATCTGCGAAAAGAATCACCGACAAAAAGACACACTTTGGTTACGACTACGACATTGATGTGGCTCGCGTAGCGGCATTCGCACACAACTCGTGGGATTTCCACAACATCGAATTCTACTACGGATTAAAATTTACTTACACCGATTTTTGGCGTACAGGTCGCATGAACAACGGTCGTGCTTGGTACTTGACGCAACAACTTAGCGAAACGGTAACATCGAAAGGCAAAGGCAAAATGCACAACTTCTTCGATCCTTCGTTCAAAGCAGGATTTGTGTATAAATTCAATGGTCACCACCGTCTGTCGGCCGATGTTCTGATGGAGACACGCGCTCCACTGCCTACGAACTACTACATTTCGCAGCGCATTACCGACCGCAGCATCGATAGTTTCTTCAACAAATATCCAACGGCTAGTGGATTCTTGAAAAACTATGGTCTGACCGAAAAAATTCTCTCGTACGATGTGAACTACGTTGTAACCTATCCGCGTGTGCGTGGTCGCTTGAGCTTGTATCGCACGCACTCTGTCGACGGAATAGAGAGCAATGGCTACTACAACGACGAATACCGCACCTTCATCAACCACTTGATGTACAATGTGAACAAGATTTACCAAGGTGGCGAATTGGGCGTTTCGGTGAAACTGAACGGCAACTTTACGCTGAGTGGCGTGTTGGCATACAACGAGGCACACTACACCAACGACCCAGTGGGTGTTGAGAGTGCCGAAAATGGTATGAAGATCGACGGCAAGCAGGAGGTTGTTGACCGCATAATGCTGACCACACAAGGCATTAACGGCAAAGCAGTGAAAGTGGCTAGCGGTCCGCAATTGGCTGCCATGCTCAAACTCAACTTCTTCCACAGCAAGATGTGGTTTGCCGACCTCAGCATTAGCTACTACGACCAGAATTACCTTGGCGTGGCTCCAAGCCGCTATTCGAAAGGCATACTCACTGGCACACGCGCCGATGGCTCGACAGCCAACACTTGGTACGGCAGCAATTCGACCGCAGCCGAAAAACAGGCAAAAATTGACGCTCTTGGCACACAAGAATCGCTGTTCGAAGGTGCAAAATGGTATAACCACATTATGGTTGACGCATCGGTTGGTAAACTCATCTATCTGAAAAACAACCGCTCTATCAACATCAACTTGAGCTTGAACAACATTACCAACAACACAGGTTTGAAGACTGGCGGTTGGCAGCAAGCACGCATACCAACAACCACCTACCGCCAATCGACCTACAAAGTATCGAACTTTGTGGATAAATATCCATCGAAGTACTACTACGCATGGGGCTTCAACTTCTTCCTGAATGTTGGTTTCAAATTCTAAGAGATGCGATTTTGTTAACTTGAAAAAATTACGACTATGAAATACACAAAGTATATTTTAGGTTTGGCGGCCGTGGTTGCACTGGTTGGTTGCCACAAATACGACGAAAACAAAGACGTGAACTACGAAGGCAACTATGTAGAAAATGGTTCCGACAAAGAGTGGAAAGCCACCATGACTATTGGTGATCTGGTGAGTGACGAAAACATTTTCTCCGAATTTGGTGACACAGAGAACTATCCACCGCGTCCACGCTCGTACCAAGGTGCAAAAACAAGCGGCGAAAATCTTGGCTTGTTCAGCGTCGAGGACATTACAAAAGACATCATTATTGTTGGTCGCATTGCTTCGACCGATGTACCTGGCAATATCTACAAAAGCATATACATTCAAGATTGCGCCAATCCTGACTATGGCATGAAAATTTCGGTTGATGCAGGCAGCCTTGGCGGCATGTACCCAATCGGACAAAAAATTGCCATTAAACTGCAAGGTCTAGCCATTGGCAAATATGCACGCATGCCTCAAATTGGCATTCCATATTACAACAACGCTAAAGATGGCATGGACGATTCTGGCAAAGCAGGTTGGGAAATTGGACGCATTCCGCCTCAAGTGTTCAAAGAGCATGTGCAACTGATTGGCGTGCCAGATACGAGCCAAATTAAGGTGAAAGACATGACCATTGCCGAGATTAAAGCAACCGCTAACGACTATAAGGAAATTGCGAAACTCACAAGCCGTTTGGTGCGCATTAATAATGTTAGTTTTGTGCCATACACATGGAGCACTTCAGGTGATTTGAGCGAGTTGAGCGGCACAATCGATTGCGCCAGCGATGGTAGCGCCAATGTGTTTGCTCCCACAACTGGTGGCATAGGTTATCCACAATCGCGCCTATTTACCTGTGGTGAGGTTGATTCGGTGCTCGCAGTTGAATGCTTGGCACTTGGAACCAGCGAGTATGCAAAATTTGCTTGTGCAACACTGCCTAACAAAGCATACAGAGGCTCGGTTACTGGCTTTGTTTCGTACTATTGGGACAATGGCAAATACAGCGCCGTGAACAACAAAGTTTGGAGCATCACCATCAATGGTTTGGATTGGCTTGACCTGAAAAACGGCGACGAAGAATGGAGAGCCGAGGAGGTCTACTACCCAGCGTACTAGAAAATGAGTTATTGATTTAATGAATCAATAATTTAATGAGATTGGAATCAAATAAAACATTTTATTCATTAACCTTTTAATTTTATTTTATCATGAAAACTTCAAAATTTTTCTTTGGAGCAATGCTCGCAGTAGCATGCACAGCAGCCCTTGTTGGTTGCAAAAAAGACGAAGGTACAAGCAGTGATCCGTTCGACAACACCGACAAAGACGGTGGTGACGAAATCGTTACTCCTACCCCTGGTGACCGCGACGGTTCGGAAGCCAACCCTTACAATGTTCAAGACCTGCTTGACATGAAAACAAACAGCACTCTGCCTGACAAAGACGCTGGCACGACCAAATCGTGGGTTTCGGGTTACATTGTAGGTAGCTACAACTTCGACAACGATCCAAAATGGATTATTGGCACAGACAACGCAGTTACCACCAATGTACTGATTGCTGACGCTGCCGACTGCACCGACACTTATGCCGTTGCAACCGTTAAACTTGGTGACTTTGCAAGCGTACTGAACTTGAGTGCTAATCCTAGCAATCTTGGCAAAAAACTCACACTCTACGGCATTGTTGAGAAATACTGTGGCGTTGCTGGTGTTGTTGACCTTGAGAAAGCCTTGTTGGATGGTGCAGCCGTTGAACTTCCTGGTGCAGACGACGCAACTGTAACCGACAACATGACTGTAGCTGAGGCTCTCGCTGCTGCTAGCTCGTTGAAATCGGGCGCTACGACAAGCGGAACTGCAACTGTTATCGGCTATGTTACAGAGATCAAAACAGCATACGATGCTACTTATGGAAATGTATCGTTCTACATGAGCGATGACAAAAACGCAACTGCTGCCCAAGGTGATTTCTTGGCTTTCCGTGTGAAAGGCGATGCTGCAGAAACAGTTCAAAAGGGCGACAAAGTAAAAGTTACTGCTCAACTGACCAACTACAAAGGCAACACTCCTGAGACCGTTGCTGGTGGTACTTTTGAGATTGTAGCAGAATAATTCTGCAGAAGGATAAACAAACAGAGTCCCGTGCCGTGAGGTGCGGGGCTTTTTTTTAGACCCCCTCTTATCCCCCAAGGGGGAGGAGAATTATGAATTAAGAATTAAGAGGGGGGGAGGAAATTTCTGGTTGGAAAGAGTTTATCTGAAGATTTGAAGATTTGAAAATTATCGGTAAACACTGTGGGCTGCGGAATTGTCAATTATCAATTAGTGTGTGGTGAGGTTGTCTTAATAATCGAACCCCCACCCGTCGCTATCGCTCCTCGTCCCCCTATCTTTCCGCGTTGCTTCAAGCAGGGGGACAATTCGCATGACGGTTGGTTCAGTGCGTTTGTTGTTGGCTTTAGGTGTCGTATTGTTTACCTTGCGAACCATTCTCAGTCCGTTTCTCTCCCCCTGCTGCGCCAGCAGATAGGGGGAGTACCGACAACTGTCGGGGTAGGGGTTGAGAGAATCACTCAATAATTCAATAATTCAATGATTCAATGATTCAATAATTGCAATGTAGGGACGCGGCATGGCACGTCACTACAATGCATAATTATGTCATAAACTGCACGAAATGGAAATTTTTTCAGTTCCAATCTATGCTCTATCTTCTGAAAACCCGCACTGCCCCGTCTTTATTCTTTTGTCCTTACTCTTTACTCTCAACCGAGCAGCCAATCGGTGGCACGCACGCAGTTGACGATGTAGCCATCTTCGGTTATGGTACGCGGTTTGCCATTCATGGTTATTAGCGTTAAGAGCTTGCAACCAGTGAGTTTTGCACCTTTTACCAACCCGCCAACCTCGCGATTGTATTGTTTTGCGCTGGGTTCATCGAAATCGTAAGTTACCTGCAACAACTCAACTATTTTGCTCATACTTACGCGGACAAAATCGACCTCGAAAGATTTTGGTTTACGATAGTAAAAAAGTTGCTCATATTCGCTATTCATACGACGCATCAATTCGATGGCAACCACATTTTCGAGCCGCCAACCACTGTTCATGGTTTGTAGCGTATCGGCATGATTGGAGATAAACGCCTGATCCACAGCGTAATACTTTCGCGCATTTTGTCGGTCGCGACTCTTGAACGAATAAAGCGGAAGCGAGCGCACCATGTAAGCCTCCTCCAGATAGTGCATATACTGCTTAACGGTGTGTATGGAGCCTAGATTATATTGCTCGCAAAGTTGTTTGTACGAAACCTCTTGGCAAAACAGATCAAGCACGCCATTAGCCATGTCGGAGAGCGTCTGTTGGCGACGAATTTTGTAGCGTCTGCAAATATCCTTTTTGATTACGGCGTTGAGCAGCGACAGTGTATAAGCGTGCTGATTTTTCAGATTGAGCAATTCAGGGAATCCGCCTTGCTGCAGATATTCTTCCAATGCCCGATAGCGCAAGGCGTTGGTCTTGGTGCTTTGCGTCGTGGTATCGACATGGCGCATGTAGCAAAATTCGTCGAACGAAAACGGATAGAGTTCTATTTGGTTGTAGCGCCCCGTAAGGTGCGTTGCCAACTCACCCGATAGCAAATTGGCATTGCTGCCCGTCAAGACTAGGTGAATGCCTTGCCGCAGCAATCGATTGACGAATAAAGCCCATTTCGGCATATTTTGCACCTCGTCGAGAAACAGATAATTGATATTGCCATAAACCTTGTAAACTGCATCGAGCACATCGTTCAGTTGCTCCGCTTTGAGAGAGGTCAATTGTTCATCATCAAAATTGACATAGCCGAATGGCAAGCCACTCTCTTTCAGCACTTTAGTGCAAAGTGTCGACTTACCGCTACGCCGAACGCCTATCACAACTTGTGCCAACGGGCTGCCGAAATCAAACAATTTCTCCTCTTTACGACTACAAAGTTGACGCATGTCGACATTGCCCAACTCTTGTTTTTGATCTTGAAGTATTGCTACTAAGTCCATTTCGATTGTTTTTAATCATTTATGGCTGCAAAATTACAATATAAAATCGACAAAAACAAGTCAAACTGCACAAAATGGAAAAATTTTAGACTCTAAACTGCACGAAATGGAAATTTTTCTACCTGCGAACTGCACGAAATGGAAATTTTGCGGATAAATCTATGCTCTATCTTCTGAAAACCCGCACTGCCCCGTCTTTATTCTTTTGCCCTTACTCTTTACTCTTTACTCCTTGCTCTTTCCACATTTCACCACGGTGATGTGATAGACGCTGTTGCGTTTTTCGTGAACTATGAGCAGGCGGCACTCTTGGCGCAGTTCGGTTAAGGTCTCTTTCAGGGCTTGCTCCAAGGCGCATTGCGTTTTGATGTTTTTGTTTGGCAATCCCCAACGGAAAAATTTGCGGTAGTTGATGTCGAAAGTGGTGCCGTAGTAGTGCGACGAGGCGTTTTGCGTGGCTTGCACATTCACATGGCGCAACGATTTTTGCGTCTCCTCGGTGCGCAGAAGCGACGTTACGAAGAATTTGTATCGTGCCAAATCGCGCTCGCGCAGTTTTTGATTGAACCGAATGCCAATCTCCTGCAGCAACTCGGCAGCCTCGGGCGTGAGGTACGGGTGCGAATGTTTCAGCCTGTCGAGGTGATAGTATTTGTTGGTCGAAATCTTCACCAAAATGCCATTGTCGAGCAGCGAATCGAGGTCGGCCTCGAAAGCCTCGTTGGTGCGATAGTAATTGCGCAGACCATTGCGGCGGGCATGTTGCAAGTGCAGTTCGTTGTAGTCGTCGAACGACTTTTTCGACGAAATGCTGGCGGTGGCTTCGCGGCAGAAATCGCAATCGGTATTCACCTCGCTGAGCGAATTGCGTTCGAGGCACGAATTGATTTCGATGCCAAGAATCACCACCATGGCAATGGCAAATCCGAACAGCAGATAAGGCAGAATGGGCTTATTAGCAAGTTTTTTCTTGCCTTTTTTTGATTTGGGAGCGGGGCGTTTTTGTTGTGTAGGCATTTTTTCAGTGAGGAGTGTGGCTAATTAAGAATTATGAATTTAAAATTAAGAATTCGTACGGTCTTTAGAGTGTGTGCGGTTTAAAGGTTGATGAGTTGGCGAGTTGATAATCAGCACTTTACGCTGCTTCAAATTATTTATTTGAAAATTTGAAGATTTGAAGATTGCGGTTCGACGGGCTCAGCGCCCAATCTGAAATTTGAATTTTTGCGATAAGCGAGAGCAAAATCAAACTCGTTTGTTTTGCCGAGCGGAGCAAAAATCAGTGAAATTTGAAATTTTGAATTCAAAAAAAATGTCGTTGAAAACGCAGCACTCGGTCTACGCCTCCAACGACATTGTTTTAGTTGACACTCATCGATTTATAGGGAAATGAGTTGTACCAGAATGTAGACTGGCAGCAAGATGATGAGCGAGAATTTGATCATGTAACCAAAGAAGCTTGGCATTTTGATGCCGCTCTCTTCGGCAATAGCTTTCACCATGAAGTTTGGTCCGTTGCCAATGTAGGTCATCGAGCCAAAGAATACTGCAGCAATGCAGATGGCTTTGAGCAGCACTTCGGGAATGCCAGCAACCATTGTGCCTCCAAACACAGCCATTTGATCGGGCGTGAGACCCGTGGCTACGCTATGGAATGCCACAGCGGTAGGCGTGTTGTCGAGGAACGAGCTGAGCAGACCTGTGGAATAGTAGAATTGCCAAGTGTGGCTCAGTCCGAGGTCGGCAGCGTGCGCTTTCAGGTAGGCCAGAGCGGGAGTCATGGTAATGAATATGCCCAAGAAGAGCACCGCCACTTCGATGATTGGCGACCAAGTGAATTTGTTGTCGACCATGCGCGTCTGTTTGCTTGTGGTGAAATACGACAGCGCAGCCAGAGCCAACAGCACATATTCGCGCAGGAATTTCACAAAAACAGAGGCATTTTCGTCGCCCATGAATTTGAGCGTGCCTTCGTTGACGAAAGCCACAGCCAGCACTACGCCAAGCAGATAGACGAAGTTGATTTTGCCAGAAATGTGGATTTTTTCAGCGTTGGAATTGTCTTTGGCAAGGTCGGCAGCATCTTCTTTTTTGTAGAAATAGGTATCCATCAAGAAGTAGATGAGCAGCAGCACTGCGCCGGTGAACGCCCATTCCATCCACATGTTCAAGAACCAAGTGAAGCTAGCGCCACGCAGGAAGAGCATGAACAATGGTGGATCGCCCAGCGGGGTGAGCAGACCGCCACAGTTTGCCACCAAGGCGATGAAGAAAAGAATGGTGTGAACGGTGTTTTTGCGCTCTTTGTTTGTCTCGATTACAGGACGAATGAGCAGCATGGCAGCGCCCGTGGTTCCCATTATCGAAGCCAGCACAAAACCGATACCGAGGAAGAGTGTGTTCACCCAAGGTTTGGCTTTGATGTCGCCGCTCATGTGAATGCCGCCCGTGATGACGAACAGCGCAAGCAGCAGAATGATGAACGGCAGGTAGTCGAAAACGACCTGATGTTCCAAATCGTGACCCATTCCGCCACAAATGAGGCAGATGGCTGTAGGAATGCCAAGAACGAGCGAAACGATGAGCTTGTTCAGGTTCTTTTCCCACCATTTTTCGGCAATCAGCGGGCCGATGGCAATCATCAGCAGCATCAGTACGAATGGTATCAGGGACCATGCCGACTGTACAAATGTTTCCATAAATGGTTGAAAATTAAGGGGTTAAACTTTAGGTTTATCTCTCTGCAAAAACGCTGCAAAATTAAACTTTTTTCGTTGCACCACAAATTTTTATCACACCAAGTTTTCAACAATTGCAATTTTTTAGGCGAAAAAATGGCGTTTTGCGAATTTCAGAAAAATGTGTAATTTCGCATGTTTGTGGACGTGCATTCCGCATTTTCGCAAACGGTTGATTTTCAGACGATTATTTTCCTATAAAAGGGAAAAACAAAAGAAAATGGTAAAGAAATACGATTTTTTGATTATTGGCGGTGGCATTGCTGGCATGAGTTACGCCCTGAAAGTGGCTCGCGCCAAGAAGGGCAAGATAGCCATTGTTTGCAAAACCACGCTCGAGGAGGCCAACACCGCCAAAGCGCAAGGCGGCATTGCTTCGGTAACGAACCTGCTGGTCGACAATTTCGAGAAACACATTGAGGACACCATGATTGCGGGCGACTGGATTTCGGATCGTGCTGCAGTGGAGCAGGTGGTGCGCAATGCGCCAGCACAAATCAAAGAGTTGCTCTCGTGGGGCGTGAATTTCGACAAAAAAGAGAATGGCGAATTCGATTTGCATCGCGAAGGTGGGCACTCCGAGTTTCGCATTCTGCACCACGCCGACGACACAGGCGCTGAGATTCAACGCGGTTTGATGGCGGCAGTGCGTGCCAATCCCGACATAGAGGTTTTGGAAAATCATTTTGCGGTAGAGATTATCACGCAGCATCACTTGGGCGTTCGTGTTACGCGCCGCACGCCCGACATCGAGTGCTATGGCGCATACATTTTGAATCCTGACACGGGCAAAATTGACACCTATCTGTCGAAAGTTACGCTGATGGCCACGGGCGGCACGGGCGCAGTCTATGCCTCGACCAGCAACCCCAACATTGCCACGGGCGACGGCATAGCCATGGTCTATCGCGCCAAAGGCAAGGTGAAAGATATGGAGTTTGTGCAGTTTCACCCAACGGTGTTGTTCAACCACGCCGAGACGCACCCAGCCTACCTCATTACCGAAGCCATGCGCGGCTACGGCGGCATTCTGCGTTTGCCAAATGGCGAGGAATTTATGCAGAAATACGACAAGCGATTGAGCCTTGCGCCGCGCGACATTGTGGCTCGCGCCATCGACAACGAAATGAAGATTCACGGCCTCGACCACGTGTGCCTCGATGTTACGCACAAAGACCCCGAAGAGACCAAGCATCATTTTCCGAATATCTACCAAAAGTGCTTGAGCATTGGCATCGACATCACAAAGCAGTACATTCCAGTGGTGCCGAGTGCGCACTACATGTGCGGCGGCATCAAAGTGGATTTGGACGCTTGTTCGAGCATTCACAGGCTCTATGCCGTGGGCGAATGTTCTTGCACTGGACTGCACGGCGGCAACCGTTTGGCATCGAATTCGCTGATTGAAGCGGTGGTTTATGCCGATGCAGCCGCGAAACACAGTCTGAGTGTGATCGATCAGTACGAATTCAACGAGAAAGTGCCAGAGTGGAACGACGAAGGCACCATGACCAACGAAGAAAAAGTGCTGATAGCGCAAGATGTGAAAGAGGTTGGGCAGATAATGAGTACCTACGTGGGCATTGTGCGCAGCGATTTGCGTCTGCGCCGTGCATGGGAGCGTCTGGATCTGCTCTACGAAGAGACCGAAGACCTTTTCAAGCGTGTGAAAGCCACCAAGGACATCTGCGAACTGCGCAACATGATAAATGTGGGCTACCTGATAACGCGCCAAGCCTTGGAACGCAAAGAGAGCCGTGGTCTTCACTACACCATCGACTACCCACACCCCAAGACGAATTAAGAATTATGAATTTAGAATTTTGAGTTAACAAGTTGATGAGTTGATAAGTTGATAGGAAGTTCATCAAGTTTATAAAGTTTGAAAGTTTATAAAGTTCGCGTTACTCAACTTTCTGCAGACAGTTGTGGATACCATAATCTGAAATCTGAAATTTGAAATCTGAAATAAAAACAGAGCATGAAACGATTTAAATTGTGGAACAACATCGTTGGTTGTATAGTGT
>CAVHRT010000009.1:0-34296 GCA_963638355.1 Flexilinea sp.
AAAATTTCATTGGGCAGGTGATGTAGAAGTCGATGGCTGAGGCTGAAATTCTTTTTTCGGCTTCAGTATTTTTGTGAGTAATGAATTTTTGCAATTTTTCGGCTACTTCGTCCTTTTTTTCTATTTTCAGATCGCTTTGCCCCATATCTACTTCGTAACTGACTGATTTTTTGTCGATTTTCAATCCGTAGAGATATTCCAATTGCGCGGCGTAACGGCTCACTTCGCCCGTTTGGCTGCCGGAGCGCGAGTCGTAGATGAGGTAAACTCGGCGTGCGCGGTAGATTAGGCGGTAGAAGTTGTACGCAAAAATGGCGTCGTGATATTCGTGCGTTGGCAGGTTGAATGCGCGGCGCAGATTGTACGGAATGAGCGATGGCGTGTTGCTTTTGCGCGGGAACATGTCTTCGTTGAACGAGGCGATGATCACATTTTCGAAATCGAGGGCGCGCGTTTCCAAAGTTCCCATCAACTGTAGACCTTCCACTGGTTCGCCACGGAACGCAACAGTCTGACTAGCAGTGAGTTGCGAGAGCAAACGCTGGAATGTTTCGGGTTCTATTTTTATATTGAATTTCTCGAGATTGTTGCTGATGCGTGTGAGTGCGGCTTTGTAGTTTTGCAAAAATTCGCTCTCTATTTGCGTGTCTTCTTGGTTGAGACTTGGCAGATTTTCGAGTGCTTCTATCACGCTTTCAAAATAGTGCGCAAATGATTGCGCATCATCGTTCGATTCCGAAAAAATGGTCTTTAGAAGGTCGTTTCGTTGTAGTGCTTCTTTGGGAACCAAATAGAGATTATCTTTGTGAATGTCTTTGTTTATATCGTTTACTTCTTCGGGGCAACTTTCGGCTATCAGCGGGTGATTCAGAATAGCCAGCACATGCTTGTAATAGAAGTACGTCTCTTTGGTTTTCGTTCCGTTGTCTTGCGTCACATCGGTTTCGCGTTTGTTGCGCTGCGCCACGGCTATGTGCTGAATGAGTGCTGCCACGGGCGTGAGCGACAGCGGGTAGCCCATGGTGATGTTCACCGTTTTTATCGATTCGGGAATGGCGTGCAGCTGCGGCAGTAGCAATTGTTCGTTGGGCAACACCACCACGGTGCGCAGGTTGGCATTTTCGGAATTTTCTTCCTGAAGTTTTTCGAGAATGTTGTAAACCTGCTTGGTTTGTCCAATGTCCGACGGAATGGCAATGAGTTCGATTTCGCGATCTGTCGGCTCTTGCGGCGCATCGAGTTCGTGTTGCGATTTGAATTTTTTGTTCTCCTCGATAAATTGCGCTGCGATGTTGTTTTTCGCTGTGATTTCGGGCGATTGGTAGTCGAAATAGTAGTCGCCTTTGCCGCTTTTCTGGCATTTTTCGAACAATTTTCGTTCGGTGGTGGTGAGTGCGTTGAAACCGACAAACACCACGCGTTCGTAGTCATCAAGGTGCAGGTCGGCGTTCGATTCTGCTACATCGCGAAAAATCATGCCATCGTAGGCAATGCCCTCATCGCGCAGAGCTTTTTTGAATTTGGTGTAGAACTCGGGCAGAATTTCCCAAATCTCGGCAAAACGTTTTTTGTAATCCTCTTTTTCGGAATCTTTGTTTGTCTTTTCTTTGAAAAAAACATTCCAAAATTTCTCGATAATCTCTTTCTGTTCGTTGGTCATCCAATCGAAATGATTTTCAAGTTCTTTCAGATCACGAACGTTGGTGAAAACCTGCTTGGCGTCGGCCATGTATTTGTCGATGTCGTTGAAATCGGCCAAAATCATCTCGCCAAGATAGCAGAAACGGTCGAATGATTCTTCTTTATTCTGCTCATCGTCACTTTTGGAGGCTTGATTTTCTTTTTTCTCTGTTTGCTCTTGCGCTTTCTTGCTGTCTATCAGTTCTTTATAGATTTTGTAGAGCGTGAAAAGTAGCGTGATTTTGTCGGCTTGTTTCAGCTCCGATTCGCGAAAAAATAGGTCGTTGATGGCGTAGATATCGGGCGCAAAGAGCGGTTTGGTGGTTACGCGCGCAAGTGCTTGGCGCAGAAAAAGTCCTGCTCTTCGGTTGGGGAATACGAATGCCACTTTCGATAGATTTTCGCCAAATTCGGTGTAGTAGCGCTCTGCAATTTGTTGGAGAAATGGAGTCATTTTGGGTCAATTTGTGTTTATCTTGGCAAATATACCAATTTTTTTCGAGATGCGCAAATTGTTTGGGCAAAAAAATGGGGAAAAGTCAGAAAAACCTTTCCCCATCTGAAGTTTGCTGATTATTGTTCGTTCTCGGCAGGAACTGCGTCGGGTTGCTGTTCTGCAGGTTGTTCGGTCGCAGGTTGTTGTATGCCTTGCAGTTCGGGATTTTCCACTTTTTCGTAGGTTATCTCCTCGTAAGTTACGAGGAATTCTACGCGGCGGTTCAGTGCGCGACCAGCCTTGGTTTTGTTGTCGGCTATTGGAATGCTAGCACCAAAGCCGTTGGAGGTCATGCGATCTTCGGCCACGCCTTTGCCTATCAGGTAGCGGCGCACCGATGCAGCGCGGCGTTCCGACAGCAGTTGGTTGGCGTCGTCCTTGCCCACATTGTCGGTGTGACCGTTGATGGTGAGGTGGAACGTTGGGTTGTCGAACATCACTTGCGCAATATCGTCCAAGATTGGGAACGATTTCGGCAAAATCACATCTTTGCCCGTCTCGAACTGAATGCCTTGCATGGCGCGTTTGAACAGATTGCGCACTTCGCGTTTCAGCTCTGGGCAGCCGTAGTTGCTTTCTGGACCAGCCGTGGTCGGACATTTGTCGAGATAGTCGGGCACGCCATCGCCATCAGTGTCGATTGGACAGCCATTCTCGTCAACCTGCACACCAGCGGGCGTCTCGGGGCATTTGTCGAGATAATCGACCACGCCATCGGCATCGCTATCGATAGGACAGCCTTTTTCGTTGACTTTCACACCTTCGGGCGTATTCGGACAGAGGTCGAGATAGTCAGCCACGCCATCGTGGTCGGAGTCGACAGGGCAGCCATTTTCGTCGACCTGCACGCCAGCGGGCGTTTCGGGACATTTGTCGAGATAATCGGGCACGCCGTCGCTATCAGAATCGATTGGGCAACCATTCTTGTCGACTTGCACGCCAACTGGCGTTCCTGGGCAGCGGTCGAGATGGTCAGGCACACCATCTTTATCCTCGTCGAGCGGACAACCTTTTGAATCGACCATCACACCAAATGGCGTATTCGGACATTCGTCGTAGCAATCTGGCACGCCGTCGTGGTCGGTATCGAACGGACAACCAACTGAATCGACTGGCCAGCCGAAGGGCGTTCCGGGGCATTGATCGTAGCAATCGGGCACACCGTCTTGATCTTCGTCGAGAAGGCAACCGATGGAATCGACAAAATTTTTGCGTCCGACATCGGGACAGAGTTTGCGCAACTGCTTCACTGGCGTAGCGGGACACATATCGTCGATGTTTTTCACGCCATCGCGGTCTTTGTCGCCGCTGTCGCGACCGATGTTCAAGTTCATGCCCATCTGCACATTCACGCGCTGCGTGCCGTAGGGTATTGGATATTTTTCACCATCAACTTCGAACTGCGTTTTTGCCCAATAGAGCGGTATGTAGTCCATGGCGAGGAACATGTTTATCGGCCCTGCACGCAGGCTGAGACCGAGTCCCATGTTGTTCCAGCGGCTGTTTACGAACGAGTACGAGAAATAGGCTTTCAGCCAGTCGAGCGGACGGAAATTGGCCGCCAGCGTAACCTCTTCGGTAACATTTTGTGCGTTGAAACGCATGTGCGACAGCAGTCCGAAACTGATTTTGTTTTTCAAGATGCCGTATTCGATGGCGGCATTGAAATTGCCGTGAATCATCTGTATGAATTTGCCATCGCTCTCGGCTTTGAAGTGGAGTGCGTCGAGTGCCTCTTCGCCAATTTTCTCGAAATCGACGCTATCGCCAGGCTCATATTCAATGCCCGTGTAGCTGTAGACGCCATCGGCATGACCAGCCACCACATTTTTGTGCCAATAGATGAAACCGAGGTCGGTTACGGCAGCCGAAATCACCAAATGTTTTATCGGTTCGTAGGTGAAACCGATGTCGAACGAAGCACCGTGTCCAGCGGGCATATAGAGCAGTTTCAGATAGTCGTTCACATCGCTGTAGGTCTCAACTGAGCCAAAATCGACCGAGCCATCGTCTTTTGTGCCGAAGGTGAGTGGGGCAGAGAAGTAGGCGTCGGCATCGGCGGTTACGTCCCACGAGTCGCGCGAAGCATCGAGTTTCAGATTATGCACCTTGCTTGTGGCGCCCGCGTAGCCCATCAGCAGGCTGATTTTTCCGCCCACGGTCCATTGTTGGTTGATGCGGCGCATGTAGCCCACACCAAATTCGCTATAGAGTTCAGCATCGATGCCTAATCGCTTGAAATTGAATGAGTTGACGCCAAATTCGTCGGGCGTACCGTAGAGCGCAAGTTTGAACAGATCGCGCGGTAGCAGTGCGTTGGCGCTCAGGTTCACATCGAGGCCGAAAGTCAGGTAGTTTTTCTCCTTGAAACGAAAACCGAATTCAAGAATGTTGGTGCTGAAATTCATATCGACCGATGTGGTGCGTTTTATGCGGTTGTAGAGCTTGTCGATGCCCTCTGGACCGTAGAATGGCGTTACAAATTTGCCATCTTGCAGATAGAGTCCATCTTTGAACGCAAACGAGTTGTTGCCCGCTTCGAGCGAGAAACTTGGCAACACTATGAAGTCGAGATAGAACTTGGTGTTGGGCATGAATGCTGGGTTCATGGAACTGCGCATTGGCACCTCGTCCATAAAATAGAAGGTGTTGGTTTCGGCCGCCATTGGCAAGCAAAAACCGAGGCTCAAAGCAAGTGCGGAAAGTATTTTCTTAGTCTTCATGTTTGGTCGGTGTGTGGGTTAGAAAATGCTGTCGAGGTCGGTTTTGATGCCGCCTTTGATGTATACCGATGCGCGAATTTCGAGTTTGTCGTCGAGGCTGAAGTAGATCATGTCGTCCTCCGTTTGCCCGTCGACAATGGTGGCGATTACCACTTTTTTCATATCCCAAATGGTGGTGATGTCGCTGCCTGGAATTTCGAGACGCGTTTCGCCTTTGGTGGTTTCGGTGGTGCGACCTTCGGCGTCCACTTTGGCTGCGTCGATCACAAATTCAGGACCTTCGTAGAGTGTCTGGTCGAGCGAATCGAGCAGAATGGCATGCGCTCTTGCCCGCACTGGCAGGCGATTTTCGTACTGAAAAGCAATGTTCAATTGCTCGATGTTGTATTCGGCGCCGAGTTTGTCCATGCCCGTGATGTCGGCCAAGTCGCAATCGATGGTGTCGAGGCGCATATAGGAGGAACCAGGGTTGTATTGGAACGGCATTTTGGCTTCCACTATCATGCCAACCAGCGGTTTGTAGCCAAGTTCAGGTTCGAAATAGACCCAATGTTTGCGCTCCCATTCGTTTTTGAACTCGCTGATTTTCACATTGAAAGCGTACTCAAAACGGTGCGGAGTAATCTCGAATAGTCGCTCGGTGTGACCGTATTCGTTGGTGAAAAGTTGAATGTTGAGCGATGTGTCGCCTTCGATGTTGGGTTTGCGCAGACGAATGGTGGTGCTTGGCGAGCCGCTGAAGTCGGCACTGCGCTCTTCGGTTCCATCTTTCGAAATGGCTTTGATGTATTCCACTGTGAGATCCATCGGAATGCCTATACCGTTGATTATCTTGAACTTAACAAGCGGATTTGTGAAATGCAATTTGTTTTTAGTGAATGTTTCCGACTCGAAAAATTCGTTTGGCATGTGCGATGTGATGCTGTCGGCGGTGATGTTGCCTTTGCGGTTGAAAAAGCCCCACGCGCGGCGGCAATCGATAATCTGGAAACGCACTTGTGGGTCGATTTTCGATTGCGCAGTGACGGTGAACGATTTTGTGGGTTTGTAGGTGTAGGTTACGCAGATTGGTGTGGTGCTTGCCTTGCGGTCGAAGCGCACTTTGAAGCCATTCAGCTGGTCCTGATGCGTTTCGCCTTGCTGTGTAATTTTGTAACTGCGGTCGGTAATGCCATCAATCTCCTTGAATTGCAGATCGATGTAGAGCGGCATATCTTCGGATATTTCGAGGTCTTCGCTGTTCACTTTGAAATAGAGTTCGGCGCTGTTAACTATCACACTATCAACGCGTTGATCCATCTCGCCATCGGTGTAGTGGTCGTAGTCGAAGTCGTAGCGTAGCGTGTCGTGAAACTGATATGTGCCAGCGGGCAGCGTGGTGCCAGAAACAACCGCAGGATTGTCGCCATTTACTATGGTGTAGGGCGTGTTGTAGAGTGTGCCTTTGGTGAAATCGCCCACCTTGATGTCGGAGGTGTTCAGTTGCAGCGTGTCGCTCCACCACAGGTAGCAGGTGTTCATGGCCGAATCGTTGAACACATTTTTGTTGTTCAGGAAATCGACCAACTGTCCCACGGTGGTGCGTGCCGTTCCGATTGGCACTACCAATGCGGTGTTGTAGTTCACCTCGGTCGAAATTTTGCTCATCTCGATGTCGGTGGTGCAGGCGTTTAGCGCTAGTGCCGCTATTCCCGCCATGGCAATCATTTTCGTTTTCATAATTTGCGAAAATTTAGAATTCATCAATTTGCAAAGTTACAATTTTTTCTGAAAAAATAGCACAAAAAAAACACGAGAATGTAAATCTCGTGCGATGAAATTTTTGTAAAATGCGAAAGGTGACTTTATGCTTGATATTTTTTTACATTTTCGATGATGGCGTCTTTCATCTCTTCCCATGTGTTAGGAATAAACATTTTCGGCATGCTTTGTGTCTCGGCATCTTCGAAATATGTTAGGCTCATTAATGCTCTGTAATCCGAAAAATTGGGATATTTTTTGTGATAAAAATCGAGAATTTGCGAGAGAGAGTAGTGTTTTAACAACACATACAAATCGATGAAATCTTTTTTCGTTCCTCTATTGATTATGGCGTTAATTTTCATCGCGGCAATGTCTTTGTCTGATGCCAAAGTGATGCCAGACGCAACAATTGGTTCGTCAATCCATTGATAACCAGTGTAATCTATAAAGTCGACTTTTATTTGGTCGATGGTTAATTGAATGATATGCTCGGCGCGATTGAAAATAGTGCATTCACCTAGTTTTTTGCACACGTTTTCTATTTTGTCGATGGAAACTGAGCATGCCGAGAAAAAATCCAAATCGATGGATTGCCGATGTCCGTATTGAAGTGCTAATGCAGTGCCACCGACCAAACGCATGTTGGCTAGTTCAGGCATTGCTGCCAACTTCTTTAGGAGTTCCAGAGTGTTGGGTGTGATTGTCTGAAATGATAGCATCTGTAATTCTCTTTTTTTGTGTCTGAAATGGCGCAAACAAACGATAGTGCCACGGGATCGAGTGCGCGTAACTGTTTGCAGCATTCCACCACAAAGTTCAATCCGTAAAAATCTCGTGTCAAACGCCAATCGTCCAATGTGCCGAACTCCAAAACGCGCTGAATAATGCTTGGGGCATGTTTCCTGACATCGATTTGTGCTTTGTCCATGTCCCAAAACAGCACGGGCGACAATTTTTGCAGAAATTGGTCAGCCGTTTGCGTGTTATTCGGTGAATTTCTTGTTATTTCGTTCGATTTTATTGCCATTTTGCGGTAATTTCAGTGCAAAAATACACATTTTCACTCTATCTCACAAATTCCGCGCACCACTTTGCCTTTCGAGCGTGCGTAGGCAATTTCGCGCTGAGTGCTTGTGCCGATGTAGCCGCCAGGGTTGATCACAAAAATCTCGTCGGCCATGTCAATTTTTGCCAAATGCATGCGGTCGAGCATCTCTTTCACACCGTCGTTCCAAACCTCGTCGTCACCGCTGTGACCGAACAATCCCACCGAAATCACAATGTTTCCTTCGAGAGTGAGACGTTTCTGCGCCGCCAGAAATTCGTCTTTAAACCGCGTGCTGCCGCAGAGGGTTATTACTTTGAAATTGTTGATCATGGGTGGTTAAAAATTATTTTCCGATGCAAAAATGTGAGAATATATTTCCGAGTACTTCGTCGGAGGTGATTTGCCCAGTGATTTCGCCTAAGTGGTCGAGACACTCGCGCAGGTCTTCGGCCAATAAATCGCCCGAAAGACCACACTGCAGACCCTCTTGCACGCGCAAAATGGCAGCATGAGCCGCCTGCAATGCTTCATAATGGCGCAAATTGGTTACTACTACATCGCCAGCGGCAGTTTCTGGTAGTTGTGCCGCGTCGTACAGCGCCGTTTGCAGCGCATCGAGGTTTGTGCCGTTTTTTGCCGAAATGCAAAGCACATTCTTGCCGATATCGGCAAATTTTTTCTGCAAATCAGTTAATTTTCCTTCGCTCAGCAGGTCAATTTTATTTAAAATAATTAGCAGACTTTTGCTATCGCAGCGTTGTTCAATTTGTTTGGCGAGCCACGGCAGGTTCTCTTTTTCTTGCGAATAGTCGATGAGCCACAGCACAATGCGTGCGTTGCTTATGGCGCGCAGCGACCGCTCTATGCCCACGCTCTCGATGGTGTCGCTGGTTTGGCGCAGTCCCGCCGTGTCGATAAAACGGAACAGCACGCCACGCAGCGTCACGGTGTCCTCGATGGCGTCGCGCGTGGTGCCGTGAATGTCCGAAACGATGGCTTTTTCTTCGCCAACAAGCGCATTGAGCAGCGTCGATTTGCCAGCGTTTGTTTCGCCAACAATGGCAACTGGAATACCGTTTTTTATGGCATTTCCCGTTGAAAATGAGTCGGTTAGGCGGCGCAATTTCTGTTCAATTTCGCCGGCCAATTCGTGTAGTTGCGTGCGGTCGGCAAATTCTAACTCTTCGTGGTCGGCAAAGTCGAGCTCCAGTTCTACCAACGAGGTGAAAGTAAGTAGTCGTTCGCGCAGTTTGGCTAATTCGTCGGAGAAACCTCCGCGCATTTGCCGCAGAGCGAGGTCGTGTGCCGCGCGATTTTGTGCCGATATCAGATCGGCCACGGCTTCGGCTTGACTCAAATCCATCTTTCCATTGGCAAAGGCGCGACGTGTGAATTCGCCTGGACGAGCCATGGCGCAGCCGTTCTGTATCAGCAACTTAACCAATTCTTGCTGAATGAAAATGGAGCCGTGGCAGGCAATTTCCACCACATTTTCGCCAGTGAACGAGTGTGGCGCACAAAATTTTGTGAGCAACACCTCGTCGAGCAGCGTGCCGTCGGCGTTTATGATGTTTCCAAAACGGACGCTATTGGCAGGCATTGTAGCCACAGAAACGCCTTGTGCCAGCGGACGAAACACACGGTCGCAAATGCCGAAAGCCTGTTCGCCCGACACCCGCACCACGGCAATGCCGCCAACGCCCGGTGCAGTCGATATTGCGCAAATGGTCGAATTCATTGAATTAGCACTTATAAAATTTCGTGTTCCACAAAAAATGCTGAACGTTTCGGAGATTTAATTTGAAATCTGAAATTGATAAATTCCTAACTAAAAAAAGACCGCCTGCCACATTTGCAACAAACGGACTTTTTGTGGAATAATTGCTCGTTTAGATGCGCTCCAGCACTTTTTGTACCAAGCCTTCGATAGAGCCTTTGTAGTCGGTGTTCATGTTTTTGGCAACGCGTCCAGCAATGATGGCGCACACGGTCATGGCCTTGTGCCCCAACAGTTTACCGAGACCAGCCACCATCGAACCTTCCATCTCGAAGTTGGTGATCACATCGCCTTTGTATTCGAACGATTGCACTTTCGAGTTCAGGTCGGGGAAGGCCAGTTCGGCGCGCACGTAGCGACCTTGTGGACCGTAGAAGCCTGGTGCAGCAATGGTTATGCCTTTCACCATGTCGTGGCCGATGCGCTCAACCAGCTCTTCGTCGGCTTTCACGCAGTAGGGTGCAGCCAAACGCTCGTTCCAGCCTACATGTTTTTTGAATTTCTCTTCCATCTCCATTTCGAGCAGACCTTCGGGCACTTTGTAGTAGTTCAGCACGCCGTCGAAGCCCATCGAATATTTCGACACAACATAGGTGCCAACAGGCGAAATTTCTTGCAGTCCGCCCGATGTGCCAATGCGCACGAGTGTGAGCGTGGTGTGCTCGGGTTTCACGGTGCGTGTGGCAAAATCGATGTTCACCAGTGCGTCCAACTCGGTCAGCACAATGTCGATGTTGTCGGGGCCAATGCCATGCGACACGCACGAAATGCGTTTACCTTTGAACATGCCTGTGATGGTGTGGAATTCGCGGCTCGACACTTCGCATTCGATGCTGTCGAAATAGCTCGCAATCATGGTTACACGGTTTGGATCGCCGCAGAGAATGATGGTTGTGGCAATCTGTTCGGGCTTAACATGCAGGTGAAAAATGCTGCCGTCGCCGTTGATAATCAGTTCTGATGGTGGAATTACTCTCATGGTTTTTAATGATTTATGGTTAAGTTAATTTTAGATTTCAGATTTCAAATTTCAGATTGGGTGTTTGGTCTATGTTCTATCTTCTATGCTCTTAAAATCTTTCCGCTTGCGACTTGTATCTTGCTACTTGCGACTAATAAAACACAAAGTTCGGCATTTTTTCTGAATAAACAAAATTTTTCAGAATTTCAGATAAAAATCGTGCGTTAGTTGCCGATATTCATAGGTGTAGATGTGCCGCTCGAGTTCGATGGTTAGGCTATTTTCCGATATTTCACTGACTTCGCCATTCACCAAATGCAACAGCGTGCGCTTTTCGTCGCTTTGCGGAGTAGGGTAGATGTGCATCATTCGTGCAACTGCGAATGTCCTTTCTTTTGCTTGTTGCATAAGCCTCTTCGCAGATGCGGTTGGCAAAATTACTTGTAGCGAGCCATTGATTTTCAGCAATTTATGCGCTATTTCGAGTAGATTGGCAGTTGTGAGTGTATCGTTGTGGCGTGCGGTGGCGCGTGCGCTGTCTGGACTTTTCAAAGTTTCGTCGAAATAGGGCGGATTGCACACTATGGCATCGAATTTTTCATTATCGGTTAGTGTGCGAGCGTCTGCACAAATCACCTTAATTCTCTCCGAAAATGGCGAATTTTTCACATTTTCAGCGGCTTGTGTGGCGGCTTCTGGCTCAATTTCTACGGCCAAAACATTTGCCGTGGGGTAGCGTTGCGCCAACATCAGCGCCACAAGTCCTGTGCCTGTGCCAATGTCGAGAATGCGCGCATTCTCAGCGATTTGCGCCCATGCGCCGAGCAGCACGCCATCGGTGCCGACTTTCATTGCGCAGCGGTCTTGCTCAACTGCGAAGTGCTTGAAAATGAATGCGTTGTGCCGCTCCTTCGCAGGCATCGTTATTTGGTTTTGTACGAGCAATTCACCTTGCCTTTCAGCAGGTTCGACAGTTTATTTTTGATGAGTTGGCGGCGCAGTGGCGATATTTTGTCGGTGAACACATGACCTTCCAAATGGTCGTATTCGTGCTGCATCACACGAGCCAAATAACCCGTTACAACCTCGTCGTGTTCCGCCCAATTTTCATCGAAATAGTGGATGTGAATGGTGTCTTTGCGCGTTACGTTTTCGTGAATTCCCGGCAGACTCAGACAGCCCTCTTCCATGCTGACATCTTTTCCAGAAATCTCGAGAATCTCGGGATTTATCAGCACTTTTTTCGAGTCGGCGAGTTCGGGATATTCGTCGGCAAGCACGGTTACGTCAATCACAATCACGCGAATGGAGAGTCCGATTTGCGGCGCTGCCAACCCGATGCCGTCGGCGCGATACATGGTTTCGAACATGTTTTGCGTGAGCGTTTTCAGTTCGGGATAATCTTTTTCGATGGGTGCGGCCACCTTGCGCAACACAGGCTGACCGTATAGATACATGGGTAAAATCATCGTTTTTTGCTTTTTTATTCCAAACCACAAAGTTACGAAATTCTTGCCAAATGGCAAAATCGAATTTTTTTGCGAAAAAAGTGCGAAAAATTTTTGTGTGTTAGAAAAAAAGTGTACCTTTGCAGCGTCAAAAAAATCGGGGCGTAGCACAGTTGGTAGTGTACCTGGTTTGGGACCAGGTGGTCGCACGTTCGAGTCGTGTCACCCCGACCAAAAAGACTCTTTGAATTCGTTCAGAGAGTTTTTTTTTGTGTGTTGAACCATTTTTCAAAAATTAGCACGCACAAAAAAATCCGAAGACTTTTGTCTTCGGACTCTTTTTGGAGTGATCCCGGCGGGATTCAAACCCGCAACCCCCACATCCGTAGTGTGGTACTCTATTCAGTTGAGCTACGGAACCAGCAATCATCTCTCTGAATTGCGACTGCAAAGGTAGTGCTTTTCAATTTATCTACCAAATAAAAAGCAAACTTTTTTGCAAAAAAATGCAATCCGATGCGTAAGTTGCTCTATTTCAGGTATTTATTGATTATCAGGTAGACGATTATTCCTACGATAATCAGCCCTAAACCTACTGCCAAATAGACATTTGATGGTGTTTCGGCAAAGTAGTGAAGTGCCAAAACAATCACGCCAATCAACAAAATCAGCACGCCGAGGTTTTCTAAAAGTAATTTTTTCATGGAATTTTCCTCCTATATAATAGGGTGTATGTTTTTCTTTTCGAATTGCGCTGCAAATTTACAAATAAATGATTGATGGAGCAAATGTTCAGGAAAAAAATCTTGATTTTTTTTTCAGAACATAGATTTTTAGAGCATATAATAAAGATGGCTCGTTGCTTACATTTTCAGTTCGACTATGGTGATTCCAGCGCCGCCGAGTTGCACGTGTTCGTCGTGGTAGCGTGCTACGGCTGGAGCGTTGTGCAGATAGTCGCGAATGGCTTGCCGCAGCGCGCCTGTGCCAGTGCCGTGGAGAATGCGCAGGTGGTTGGCCGAGAGCATTTCTGCGTCGTCGATGAAGTGCATGACGGCTGTGAGTGCCTCGTCGACGCGCATTCCGCGGACATCGATTTCTGGGTTGAACTGCAGTTGGTGCGCATGCATGGTGTCGGCTGTGTTCGAGGCGTGGCGCTGCGCATTGGCTGCGTTTTGTGGCGCATGCTCCAACTTTTCGAGCGCAATGCTGGTTTTTATCTGCCCAAATGCCACCACAGCGTTGCGCACATTCATTTCGATCACTTGTCCGACAACCGATTGCCCCGCAATTCGCACATTATCGCCAATTTTGAACGGCTTTTGAACTGATTTTTTCGTTTTCTTTTCTTGTAGCGTTTCGGCAAATTTTGTCAGATCGCGGCGCACTTGCTTGGTTTGCGCCTTTTCGGCCTGCGATTCCTTGATGGTGCGAATGGTCTGTTCAATTTTGGCGTTGGCGTTGGCAAGAATTTCGGCCGCATCGGCTTTTGCTTGGCGCAAAATCTCTTTTTGCTGCTTAGCGACGGCCTCCATCGCCTCGTCGTATTGGCGTTTCAGTGCATCAATTTGTTTCTCTTTGTCGTGAATTTGGCGGCGTTTGTTTTCCCAATAACGCTTGTCGCGCGCAGCATCTTGCAGATTTTTGTCGTAATCGACATGTTCAACGCCCACTTTTTGCGTGGCAGATTGCACAATCTCTTCGGGTAGACCGATTTTTCTCGCTATTTCGACGGCAAACGAACTGCCAGGCTGGCCAATTTGCAGGCAGAAAAGCGGTTGCATTTGGTTTCGATCGTAGAGCATGGCGGCGTTTTCGATGCCGTTGGCATTCGATGCGAAGTGTTTCAGGTTGGTGTAGTGCGTGGTGATGAGTCCGAATGTGCCGCTGGCGTTGAAGCGTTCGAGCATGGCTTCGGCCAGTGCGCCGCCGATTTGCGGTTCGGTGCCAGTGCCAAATTCGTCGACCAAAAGTAGCGAGCGGCCGTTGCAGTGTCGCAGACAAAATTTCATGTTCAGCAGGTGCGAACTGTAGGTCGATAGGTCGTTTTCGATGCTTTGTTCGTCGCCAATATCGATAAAAATGCTCTCGAAAATGCCCGCTTCGCTGCGTTCGCCAATGGGAATTGGAAGTCCGCATTGTAGCATGTATTGCAGCAGTCCAGCCGTTTTCAGGCAGACCGATTTTCCGCCAGCATTTGGTCCAGAAATCAGCAAAATTCTCTGTCGCTGATTCAGTCTGATGTTGAGCGGGACTATGGTTTTGCCTTGTTTTGCTAGTGAAAGTTCGAGTAGCGGGTGGCGCGCATCGTACCAATCGGCGCAACTTTCGTTTTTTAAATGTGGCTTAATGGCGCGCGTTTGGTTTGCGAATTTTGCCTTGGCTTGTAGCGCATCGAGGTGCGCTAGGCGGTCGGTGGCGTCGAGCAGATCGGCATAAAATGGGCGCACAAAATCGGTGAAAAGCATCAGAATGTGCAGAATTTCGCGTCGTTCGTCGCTTTCGAGTTCGCGCAGTCGGTTGTTGGCTTCGACCACGGCGCTTGGCTCGATGAAAGCGGTTTTGCCTGTGGCCGATTCGTCGTGGATGATGCCGCCGAGTTTGCGTTTGTTCATGGCGAGGACGGGAATGACCAGCCGTCCGTCGCGCATGGTTGGTGCAGCATCTTTTTCGACTAATCCGTCGGTTTGTGCTTGACGCAAAATGGTGTGGAGAGTGCGTTGTACGCTGGCTTGCGCGCGTTGCATATCGTGCCGAATCTGTGCCAATTCGGGCGAAGCGCTGTCTTTTATCTCGCCAAATTTATCGAGAATTTTGTCGATTTCGCGCAGAATATCTGGGAAAAGTGTCAGCGCATCGGCATAGCGCACAAGCGTTGGAAACCGCTGTGCATCGGCTTTGCGCAGAAATTCGCTCACTTGTTGCAGTTGCAGGCAGTTGCGCCTAATGCGTTCGATGGTCGCCACATCGAGCAGAGTGCCTTGCACGCGCGTGTCGGCAAAGGTTTGGCGCAGGTCGGCAGTCTCGCCCAGCGGCAACGATTGTCCATCGCTCATCAGTCGAGCCATCTCGTCGATGGGCGTGAGCAGTGCCACGATGGTGTTGAAATCGCTGCTGAAGGTGAGGCGATCGATCTCTTCGCTAGCCAAAGCACTGATGCAGTTGGCTTTGAGCAACGCACGCACCTTGTCGAAACCAAGTTTTTCTTCGATGTCGTGCGGATAAAGCATTGATTATCAGCGAAAAATTTAGAATTCGCAGTTGTTTGGCGTGCGTGGGAACGGAATCACATCGCGAATGTTTTGCATGCCGGTGACGAACAGCATCAGACGCTCGAAACCGAGTCCGAAACCAGCGTGCGGCACGCTTCCGAAGCGGCGTGTGTCGAGATACCACCACATGTCTTTCATTGGAATGTGCAGTTCTTCGATGCGCGCCATCAGTTTGTCGTAATCCTCTTCGCGCACGCTGCCACCGATTATTTCGCCAATTTGCGGGAACAGCACATCGGTGCCTTGAATGGTCTTGCCGTCGGCGTTTTGCTTCATGTAGAATGCCTTGATTTCCTTCGGATAATCGGTCATGATGACGGGGCGTTTGAAGTGTTCTTCGACCAGATAGCGCTCGTGTTCGCTGGCCAAATCGCAGCCCCAGAACACGGGATATTCAAATTTGTGACCTTTGTCAACGGCCTTTTCCAAAATTTTGATACCTTCGGTGTAGGGTAGGCGCACAAATTCAGTATTGACAACGGCTTTCAGGCGTTCGATCAGCCCCTTGTCGATCATTTTGTTCAGGAATTCGAGGTCGTCTTGGCAGTGGTCGAGTGCCCATTGCACGCAGTATTTTATGAATTCTTCTTCGAGATCCATCAGTTCGTCGAGACCGATGAACGAGATTTCTGGTTCGATCATCCAGAATTCGGCCAAGTGGCGCGGTGTGTTGGAATTTTCGGCGCGGAAAGTCGGACCGAAAGTGTAGATTTTGCCCAGCGCGGTGGCTGCCAATTCGCCTTCGAGTTGTCCTGAAACTGTTAGGCTAGCCTGTTTGCCAAAAAAGTCGTCGCTGTAGTCGATTTTCCCGTCGTTTGTTTTCTTCAGATTATAGAGATTTTTGGTCGTAACTTGGAACATTTGTCCAGCGCCTTCGCAGTCGGATGCGGTGATGAGCGGCGTGTGGAAATAGAAGAATCCGCGTTCGTGGAAGAAGGTGTGAATGGCCATGGCCATGTGGTGGCGAATGCGGAACACAGCGCCGAAAGTGTTGGTTCGTGGGCGAAGGTGGGCTATTTCGCGCAGATATTCCATGGTGTGACCTTTTTTCTGCAGCGGATATTTGTCGGGGTCGGCAGTGCCGTAGGTCAAGATTTCGGTGGCTTGAATTTCGACGCTTTGTCCGCTACCAACCGACGCTGCGAGTGTGCCGTTCACGCTGATGGCGGCACCTGTGGTGATGGGCTTCAACTGTTCGTCGTCGAATTTGCTCATGTCGACCACCACTTGCATGTTGTTGATGGTGGAGCCGTCGTTTAGTGCAATGAAGCCTACGTTTTTGTTGCCGCGGCGTGTGCGCACCCAGCCTCTGATGTTTATTTCCGTTCCGTAGTCGGTGCGTTTCAGTGCGTCGACTATCACTGTGCGTTTGATATCTTTCATTTCTCCCAATTTTAATTCCTTGATTATAAGTTGTTTAGCGCGCTTTGTAACGCTTTTTTTATTTCACCAGCCGATTGTTCTCGTCGGGGAAGACGACTTTGGGCTTGAAGGTGAGGGCTTCGACTTGCTCCATCCATGTGTAGGCCATGATGATGACCACATCGCCAACGCTCACAAGGTGCGCTGCTGCGCCATTCAAGCAAATCACGCCCGAACCGCGCTCGCCACGAATGACGTATGTCTCGAAACGATTGCCGTTGTTGTTGTCCACAATCTGCACCTTCTCGTTGGCCATAATTCCCGCAGCGTCCATCAAATCCTCGTCGATGGTTATGCTGCCGATATATTCGAGGCACGACTCAGTGACGCGCACACGATGAATCTTCGATTTTAAAATGTTCACCAACATTTTTTCTAATTATGAATTTAGAATTTAGAATTAAGAATTTTGTGTGAGCACCCTTACTTTTTACTTTACTGGAATTGTTGCAAAAATCTTACGTCGTTTTCGGAGAACATGCGCAGGTCTTTTACGCGATATTTCAGGTTGGCGATGCGCTCTACGCCCATGCCGAATGCGTAGCCCGTGTACTCTTTCGAATCGATGCCGCAAGCCTCAAGCACGTTGGGGTCGACCATGCCGCAACCAAGAATCTCGACCCAACCCGTGTGTTTGCAGAAGTTGCAACCTTTGCCACCGCACAAGTCGCACGAAATGTCCATCTCGGCACTCGGCTCGGTGAATGGGAAATACGATGGGCGCAGACGAATTTGCGTCTCTTCGCCAAACATCTCTTTGGCAAAGTAGAGTAGTGCCTGTTTCAGGTCGGCGAACGAAACATTTTTGTCGATGTAGAGACCCTCTACCTGATGGAAAAAGCAGTGTGCACGGTACGAAATGGCCTCGTTGCGGTAAACGCGACCAGGGCAAAGCACGCGAATTGGCGGTTTTTGCGTGGTCATCACGCGCGTTTGAACGCTCGAAGTGTGCGAACGCAGCAGCACATCGGTTGGTTTTTGAATGCCGATTGTTTTCTCTATAAAGAAGGTGTCTTGCATGTCGCGCGCTGGGTGCTCTGGAGCAAAATTCAGCATGCCGTACACATGCTTATCGTCCTCAATTTCAGGACCTTCGGCCACCGTAAAGCCAATGCGCGAGAAGATGTCGATAATCTCTTCGCGGACGAGCGACAGCGGGTGGCGTGTGCCAAGTGCAATGGGCTCGGCCGTGCGTGTAAGATCGGTCTGCTCGGCTTTTGCGCCCTTTTCGGCAAGCGTCTCTCTCAGTTCGTTCAACTTATCTTGAGCGCGGTCGCGCAGTTGGTTCAAAAGCTGACCGATTTCGCGTTTTTCGTCGTTCGGCACATCGCGAAATTCGTTGAAAAGTGCTGGAATTTGACCCTTTTTGCTGAGGTACTGAATGCGCAGAACCTCCAATTCTTCTTGCGATTTGGCCGATAGCGTGTTTATCGATTCGGCAATTTGTGCAATTTTTTCTCTTAACATCTTATGATTTTCGTTTTGATTTCTTATTTGAAAATATATTTACGATTTTTTCTATCCCATTTTGCTGATTTTCTGCAGTGCCTCTTCGTCATTTAGGGTGATGTAGCGACCTTTTATATTGATGAGCCCCTCGCTGGCAAAACTCGATAGTGTGCGAATGGCGTTGGCGGTGGTCATGTTCGAAAAGTTCGCTAAATCTTCGCGCGAAAGGCGGCAGTTGATGGTTCGTCCGTCGGTGTCGAAACCATAGTTGTTGCGCAGCACTAGGAGCGATTCGGCCAGTCGTCCGCGAATGTGTTTTTGCGTGAGGCTGACAATTCGCATGTCGTCGGTGCAGAGGTCTTTGGCGAGTGCGTGCACAAAGTGAATGGCCAGTTTGTTGTTGGCTTGCACAATCTGTTTCATCACCGAAACTGGCACCAAATAGGCTTCGGTAGTCTCGATGGCGGCAGCCGATGTGCTGTAGGCGTCTTGTGCGAAAGCGGCGCAGTAGCCGAAATTCTCGGTCGGCTTAATGAAACGGATTATTTGGCTTCGTCCGCCAATGCCGTCGCGGTAAATTTTTACACAGCCGCTGATGATGCAAATCATGTAGTGTGGAATGTCGCCTTCGCGGTAGATGATGTCGCCTTTGCGGTAGCGACGTGTACGCGTGTTTTCGCGCAAGTACATGCGTTCCTCAGGCGTGATCACTGTCCACATTGGGTTCAGTTGGTCTATTGGTACGGCTGTTTTTTCGTTACTATTCATTCGGAGTAATTAACAATAGAATGTGAATAATGAATAATAAATTTTGCTAAATTTCAAATTTTGCGATCGATATTTTTGCTAAAAACTTGATGAAAAAGTCGCATTTTCGCAGGTTGTCGATCAGAATTGCAAAATTACTGCTTTTTTCGATACGATGTTCAGTTTTTCGGAATTATGCTGAAAAAATATGTTTTTCGACATAATTGCAAAATTCGTGTTTTCTTGAAAAATATCGCTATATTGTTGATTTTCAGTTAAATATCTCGAAATATCGCGCATTTTCTCGCTATCTGTGGAAAAAAGGGGCAGTGGGCAACGCAATAAAAGCGGTAATTTTGTCGTTTAATAGTGTACGCGCGTGCGAAAAAGTGGCGCAAAAAATCTTTTTTCTATGATTGAGTATCTGAATGGAAATTTGGCTGAGCTCACCCCAACTTTGGCGGTGGTAGATGTGAATGGCGTGGGCTATGCGGTGAACATTACGCTGGTAACCTACAGCGAACTGACGGACAAAACTGCTTGCAAACTCTACATTTATGAGGCCATTCGCGAAGATGCGCATTTGCTCTACGGCTTTTCTACGCAGAGCGAGCGCGAACTTTTTTTGTTGCTGATTTCGGTTTCGGGCGTGGGCGCAAACACGGCGCGCATGATCATGTCGTCGCTCTCGGCGGCGGAACTGCAGGAGGCCATTGTGAACGAGAATGTTTCGGCACTGAAAAATGTGAAGGGCATTGGTCTGAAGACGGCGCAGCGCATTGTGGTCGACCTGCACGACAAGATGGGCAAAGTGGCGTTGGCTCAAGGCGATGGCACTGTTGCGCCTGTGGCAGATAGCGGCGTGAAGAGCGAAGCCGTGGCGGCGCTCGTGATGCTCGGTTTCCAACAATCGGCATCGCAAAAGGCTGTCGATAAACTGCTGAAAGATGAACCGCAACTGCCTGTGGCTCAGTTGATTAAGAAGGCACTGAGAATTCTTTGAAAAATTAGGAATTAGGAATTAAGTAATTGGAAATTAAGCAATTAGCAAATTGATTTAGTTTTGTCTCGTTTTTGGAAAATAGCGTTGACTACGGTTGTGGTTGGGTTGATGGCGTTGCCGTTGGGTACGCTGTTGGCGCAGCGTCACAATCGGTCGAACGATGCCGACGACGAGCCAGACTACGATGTGCCAGCCGACACGCTGCCGTCGTATACCGTGAAGCCTGCGCAGCAGCAGACTTACGAGGATTTGACGCAGAAATATCCGATGGATCTGCAACCGAGTAACGTGACGAGTTCGGTGGAGTACGATCCGAATACGGGCAACTACATTTTCCACACCAAAGTGGGCGACATGGACGTTGCAACGCCCTTTGTGATGTCGGACAGCGAGTACAAAAACTACACCCTGCGCAGCGGCATGAGCGACTATTTTCATCAGAAAAATGCCGAGGCACAATCGAATTTCGAGGATAAATTCAATCTGGCTGATATGAAATTCAGCCTCGGTCCTGCCGAAAAGGTGTTTGGTCCTGGTGGTGTGCAACTGAAGACGCAAGGTTCGGCCGAATTGGTGTTTGGCATTGTAACGAACCGAATCGACAATCCTTCGCTTTCGGAGCGGCTGCGCAAAACCACAAGTTTCGATTTCGATACAAAAATTCAGCTGAATGTGAACGGCAAGGTGGGCAACAAGATAAACTTTGCCATGAACTACAACACCGAAGCCACATTCGACTTCGACCAGCAAACGCTGAAATTGGGCTACGAAGGTCAGGAGGACGAGATTGTGCGCAAACTCGAGGTGGGTAATGTGAGCATGCCGCTCAACAGTTCGCTCATTCGCGGAAGTTCGGCGCTGTTTGGCTTCAAAACTGAATTGCAATTTGGTAAATTGAGCATTTCGGCGGTGGTTTCGCAGCAAAAATCATCGAGCCAAAAAGTCAGCTCCAAAGGCGGCTCGCAAAAGCGCGAATTCGAAGTCGCCATCGACAAATACGACGAAAATCGCCACTTTTTCCTGTCGCAATATTTCCGCGACACTTACGATCAAAACATGAGCAAACTGCCCTACATCACCTCGGGCATCACCATTAACCGCATCGAAGTATGGGTGACGAACAAACGCGGCAGTTTCGACCAAGCGCGCAACATCATCGGCTTTATGGATTTGGCGGAAGGGCAGACCGTGGACAACGATCACTGGACGCCAACGGGAAATCGGCTGCCCGACAACTCGTCGAACTCGCTCTACGACGAGATAAAATCGATGACCGACATTCGCGACATTCAGCAATTCAACAGCCTGATGGAGGCAACCTATTCGGGCATGGGCATCGAGGGCGGCGAAGATTATGAAAAAATTGAAAGCGCGCGCCGTTTGGAATCATCGGAATATACGCTGAATAGCACATTGGGCTTCATTTCGCTGAAGACTGCGCTGAATGCCGACGAGGTTTTGGCGGTGGCGTACGAATACACCTACGGCGGCAAAACTTATCAGGTTGGTGAATTTTCGACCGATGGTATTGAGACTCCTAACGCGTTGATAGTGAAGATGTTGAAGAGTTCGGCACCATCGCCAACCAACGCCATGTGGAAGTTGATGATGAAAAATGTCTACTCGCTTGGCGCAATGGGCGTTCAGTCGGAGAATTTCGAGCTGAATGTGCAGTACCACAACGACACCACGGGCGCATACCTCAACTATCTGACCGAAGGAAACTGCAAAAATCAGATTTTGCTGAAGGTGATGAATCTGGACCGTTTGGACTCCAAACAGCAGACGCGCCCCGATGGTAAATTCGACTATGTGGAAGGCTACACGGTCATTTCGTCGACGGGTCGCATCATCTTCCCAGTGGTGGAGCCGTTTGGATCGCACTTGCGCAAGATGATTGGCAACGACGCCATTGCCGACAAATATGTGTTCCAAGAATTGTACGATAGCACGCTTGTGGTGGCGGCGGAATATACCGAGAAAAATAAATTTGTCCTTACGGGAAAATATCAATCCACTTCGGGCAGCGAAATTCAGTTGAATGCCATGAACATTCCGCGCGGCTCGGTGGTGGTGACGGCTGGTGGCGCAACGCTCACCGAAAATGTCGACTACACGGTGGATTATGTGATGGGAACGGTTACCATTTTGAACGAATCTATCTTGGCATCGGGTACTTCGGTCGATGTTTCGCTCGAAAATCAATCGCTCTTCAACACGCAGCGCAAAACCCTGCTCGGCACGCATTTGGAATATGCTTTCAACGACAATTTCTCGCTTGGCGGCACAGTGATGCATCTTTCGGAGATGCCGCTAGTGACCAAAACCGAAGTCGGCAGCGAGCCAATATCGAACACCATTTGGGGTATCAACGCCGCCTATCGCGACGAGGCTCCGTGGCTCACCAAAGCCATCGATGCACTGCCGCTGCTGAATGCTACGGCGGCATCGAACATTTCGCTGAGTGGCGAATTTGCCCAGATGATTCCGCGCCATCGCAAAATCGACAACAATCCGGGCTATGCCTATCTTGATGATTTTGAATCGACCGAAACGACCATTGACCTGCGCTATCCGTACTATTGGCACTTGGCTAGCACGCCCTACGATGCCACGGCTGGCGCGCTGTTCCCCGAGGCTTCGCTGTCGAACGATATAGAATATGGTGTAAATCGAGCGCTCTTGTCGTGGTTCTCGGTCGACAATAGCGTGTTCAACCAAAACAACAGCACCACGCCAGAGCATATTCGCAGAAATCCCGATTTGCAGTCGAACCACCTGACGCGCGCCGTGCGTGAACAGGAGATTTTCCCGAATCGCGAGAGCATTCTCGGACAATCGTCGTATTTGCCTGTGCTGAACCTGAGTTTCTATCCAAACGAGCGTGGTCCGTACAACCTCGATGTAACCAACATCGACCCGCTCACGGGCAAACTTTCCAATCCTGAAAAGCGTTGGGGCGGCATCATGCGCAAATTGGAGACTACCGATTTCGAGACGGCCAACATCGAATACATCGAATTCTGGCTGCTCGATCCGTTTGTGTACGACACGCTCGGCACTTCGCTCGGCGGCGACCTCTATTTCAACCTTGGCGATGTGTCGGAAGATATTTTGAAAGATGGCAAAAAATTCTTCGAAAATGGCATGCCTGCCGATGGCGACATAACGCAATGCGACAGCACCGTATGGGGGCGTGTGCCGCGCAAACAGTCGATGGTGCTGGCATTCGACAACGATGCCGACGCGCGTCTCTATCAAGATGTAGGTTTCGATGGCTTGCGCACCGAAGATGAGTTCCAATTCTCGACCTATCGCGACTATGTTGCAAAATTGCGTGCCACCTTGCCGCAGAGCGTGATTTCTGAGATGGAGAACGATCCGTTCTCGCCACTCAACGACCCAGCAGGCGATAATTTCCACCATTATCGTGGCTCGGATTACGACAGCGAAGAACGCACAATTCTCGATCGATATAAGCATTACAGCGGTCCCGAGGGCAACTCGCCATCGACCGATGCAAGCAGCGAGAGTTATTCCACTTCAGCCACCACAGTGCCAGACGTTGAGGATATCAACCAAGATAACACGCTCAACGAGTATGAAAAATACTACCAATATCATGTCAGTCTGCGCCATTCGGCCATGGAGGTTGGCACGAACTACATCACCAACAAAGTCGAAACCAGCGTAGAACTCGAAAATGGCAAGCGCGAGAGCGTAACTTGGTATCAGTTCAAAATTCCAATCCGCGAATACGAGAAGAAAGTCGGTTCCATTCGCGACTTCAAATCGGTTCGATTTATGCGCATTTTCATGCATGGATTCTACGAACCGATGTTCCTGCGTTTCGGTACTTTGGAACTCGTTCGCGGCGAATGGCGCACCTACAGCAAAACGCTCTACGATCCCACCAATCCGCCAACCACATCGGGTTCGCTCGATGTTACGGCCGTGAGCATCGAAGAAAACAACAAGAAGACGCCTGTGAACTATGTGCTTCCACCGGGCGTGTCGCGCGAAACTGACCCAAGTCAGCCGCAACTTACGCAGCAAAACGAGCAGTCGATGGTGCTTTCGGTGAGCAATTTGGCGCCTGGCGATGCGCGTGGCGTTTATAAAAACATCAGCATGGATATGCGTCAATATCGCCGTTTGCAGATGTTTGTCCATGCCGAGCAGATTCTCGACGAATTCACGCCTGCGCTTGACGACTACGAACTATCCATCTTCCTGCGCATGGGTAGCGACGCGCAAAACAACTACTACGAATACGAAATTCCGCTGAAACTCACGCCACACGGCGTCTACACTTCGGCTGAGGCTGCCACTGTTTGGCCCGAAGAAAATATGTTCAATTTCGCCTTTGAACTTTTCACCGATGTGAAGAGCAGCCGTAACACGCAGAAAAACAACGGCGGCTCTGCGTCGTACACCACAGCCTATTCCGAATACGATCCTGATCATCCGCAGAACAAAATCACCGTGCTGGGCAATCCAAACTTAGGCGATATTCAGACCATAATGATTGGCGTGCGCAACCAAGGGCGCGACCTGAAATCGGGCGAAATCTGGGTCGACGAGCTACGCCTGACCGACTACAACGAAGATGGTGGCTGGGCAGTGATGGCAAACGCTTCGGTAGGCTTGTCGGACATCGGCAGCGTGAACCTTTCGGTGCGCCACGAGACGGCTGGTTTCGGTGGAATAGAGGAGAGCCTGCTCGAGCGCCGCATGGACGACCTCACTCAGTTGAATGTGAGCGGCTCGATGGAATTCGGACGTTTCTTCCCCGAAAAAGCCAATGTGCGCATTCCGCTCTATGTCTCCTATTCGCTCGAAAACAGCACGCCGCAATACAATCCGCTCGATGGCGATATTCTGCTCGATGATGCGCTCGATGCGCTCGAAACCAAGGCAGAACGCGATTCGCTGAAGAGCATGTCGGAGACCAAAACCACCAACACCAGCGTGAACCTGACCAATGTGAAGGTTGATTACCGCGTTGGCGACCGTCCGCGCGTGTACGACCCAGCCAACTTCTCGGCATCGTATGCCTACACCGAAACGCATGAGCTTGATCCAGAGACGGCGCGCGATGTCACGCTGCAGCACCGCGGAACACTCAGCTACAATTTCACCACAACGCCGCGTCCGTGGGAGCCGTTCAAAGATGTGAAAGGTCTGCAAAAACCCGCTTGGCGCGTCATCAAAGATTTCGGAATAAACTACGAACCAAGCGTGCTGGCGTTCTCAACTACCATCAATCGCATCTACAGCGAGCGTCAACTGCGCGACCTCGAAGGCTCGATGCAACTCGATTACTACGATGTGAACAACCCGCTGCTCTCGTCGAGCAAGGATTTCACTTGGGATCGTCAGTTCGAGTTGAAATACGATTTCACCAAAAATCTGAAATTTCAATTGCGCACCGCTTTCAATGCGCGCATCGAAGAGACCAAATACACGCCAGTGAACCGCGAATTCTTCCCCGATGAATACGAAAATTGGAAAGATACGGTGCTGAGCAGTTTGTCGCATTGGGGTAGTCCGTACGACTATCAGCAGGTGTTCAACGCTTCGTACACAGTGCCTTTTGCTAAAATGCCGATTTTCGATTGGATGACGGCAAGCGCGCAGTACAATGCCACCTACAATTGGAATCGCGGCGCAGAGGTGGACGATGATGTAACGCTCGGCAACGAAATTTCGAACATGGCCAACTGGCAGGTCGATGGTCAGCTCAATTTCGAAAAACTCTACAACAAATCGAAATATCTGAAAGATATCAACTCGCGCTATTCGAGCAAGAGTGGCGGACAAAACAAGCGTTTCCGACCGAAAAACGAGACACAAACCATTTCGCTCACTAAAGGCGAAGTTACCGAAATTAAGCACAAACTGAACTCCAAATTGATAAGCGTGGCGGTTACCGACAGCACGGGCAAAACGGTGAAAGTGCATTACACCATAGTCGATGCCAACACCGTGCGCATTGCCGGCAAAGTGAACATGCAAAATCTGAAACTGACGCTGCAAACCACCGACCCAAACAACATCTCGCCAGCTAAAAAAATGGGCGAACTTTCGGTGCGTTTCCTCATGCTCATCAGACGCGTTTCGGTGTCGTATCGCGAGACGAACACGCTTGTGCTGCCAAGTTTCTCGGGCGATGCAAAATTCATGGGACAGAGCGTGAGCAACGGCGTGCTATCGCCTGGTTTGGATTTCGCCTTTGGCATTCCGCGCCTCACCTATCTGAACAATGCCTCCGACCGCGGCTGGCTCTACATGAACGATTCCATCATCAATCCCGCAACGCAGAGTTACACTTCCGATTTCGATGTGAAGGTAAATCTGGAGCCAATTCCAGGATTGAAAATCGATCTGAACTCGAAGCGCGTCAGCACCGACCAATCGACCATTCAGTACATGTACGACGATATGCCGACCACGTTCACCGGCACTTTCCGCATGACGCATGCCGCCATTCTCACTTCGTTCTGGAAGGTCGAAAAGGCCGATGCCAACTATCGTTCGCGCGCTTTCGAGCAGTTCAAAGAGAATCGCGACTATCTGACCAACAAACTGCAGCAACGCTATGTTGGTACGCGATATCCGACTTCGGGCTTCATGAGCGACAATGCGCTGGCTGGTAAAACCTACGATGCCGCCAATGGCACCTATAGCCGCAACTCGGCCGATGTGCTTATTCCTGCGTTCCTTGCCGCCTACACAGGTCGCGATATTTCGCGCGCCTCGACCTCCATCTTCCCATCGTTCTGGAGCATCATTCCAAACTGGAAAATCTCGTACGACGGTCTGATGCGTATTCCGGGCATGAGCAAATATTTCCGTTCGTTCACGCTCAATCACGCCTACCAATGCACCTACAATGTGGCGTCGTATTCATCGTTCTCGAACTATGCCGAAAACGACGACGGCTTCGGTTTTGTGCGCGATGTAACCAGCGGAAACCCAATCCCATCGAGCAGTTACGACATTTCAAGCGTGTCGATCAACGAAAGTTTTTCGCCTTTCATTGCTGTGGATATGGCCATGAAAAATTCGTTTACGGGCAAAGTGGAGTATCGTCGCCAGCGCAACCTCACGCTCAATCTCACCTCGCTGCAACTGGTTGAATCGACCAACGACGAGATAGTTGTGGGACTCGGCTATGTGGTGAAAGATTTTGATATTGTTCTGAAACTTAAAAATAAATCAAAAACTGTAAAGAATGACCTGACCACGCGCATCGATTTTTCGTTCAAGGACATTAAGACGCTCATTCGCAAGATTGATGAGGACGATGTGCAGCCAACCACGGGCAGCAAGGCACTCACCATCAAACTCACGGCCGATTATGTGTTCAGCTCGAAGCTCAATTTTCGCCTGTTCTACGATTACCAAATGAGTAAACCTGTCATCTCCACCTCGTACCCGCTCTCCACTTCGAATGTCGGATTTAGCATCAAATTTATGCTGACGAGGTAGGCATAATTTCAAATTTCAGATTAGTGGTAACCACAACCAACTGCAGAAAATAGTGGATACCGAAGGTCATAGTCATAGTCAAAAGTCATAGTCTACTTTATAAACTTTCAAACTTTACAAACTTTATAAACTACCCTCATGGATTTTGTTCCCGAAATAGAGTTCCGCCCAGTCGACGAAATTCGCCGTTATCAAGAGCAGCGTTTGCACGAACATTTGGTCTATCTGCAAGCGCATTCGCCGTTCTATCAGCGCATGTTTGCCGAAAACAACATCGACATCAATACCATTCGCACACTCGACGACTTGCAGCGCATTCCATTCACCGATAAAAAAGATTTACAGACGCATAATGCTGATTTTCTGTGCGTTACGCCCGACGACATCATCGACTATATCACCACTTCTGGCACGCTTGGCGATCCCGTAACTTTCGCTTGCAACGAGCACGACCTCGATCGCTTGGCCTACAACGAAGCCATTTCGTTTGCTTGTGCTGGCGTTACGCGTCACAATGTGGTGCAACTGATGACCACGCTCGACAAACGTTTCATGGCTGGAATGGCCTATTTTCTCGGATTGAGAAAATTGGGCGCGGGCATCATTCGCGTGGGCAATGGCATTCCTGAACTGCAGTGGGAGACCATTCGCCGCATAAAACCCGACACCGTCATGTGCGTGCCGTCGTTCATTCTGCGCCTCATCGAATATGCCGAAGCGCACGACATCGACTATCGCAACAGCAGCGTGAAACGCATCATCGGCATTGGCGAAGGCTTGCGCGATCAGCAATTCCAACTGAATTTGCTCGGCAAGCGCATTCACGAAAAATGGCCCGAAGTGCAACTTTTCGCCACCTATTCTAGCACCGAAATGTCGGCTACTTTCTCCGAATGTCCGTGCGGCTGTGGCGGTCACGTCCACCCCGAACTCATCATTGTCGAGATTATTGGCGAAGACAACAAGCCCGTTCCCGATGGTTGTGTCGGCGAAATTGTGGTAACCACGCTTGGCGTCGAAGGCATGCCGCTGCTGCGTTTCCGCACGGGCGATATGGCTGCCAAAATCACCGATCGTTGCCAATGCGGACGCACTGCCTATCGTCTGACGCCGCTCGTTGGGCGCAAAAACAACATGATAAAACTGAAAGGCACCACGCTCTATCCGCCTGCAATAAACGATGTACTCGACAACACCGAATATGTGGCAAACTATGTGGTGGTGGTGCGCGATAGTGCCGCTGGTACCGACGAGGTGGTGGTGCGCATCGGTCTGAAAAAAGATTTCCCTTACGAACGAATTGCACCCACCATTGGCGAGGCCGAATCGTCGCTCATCAAAGATCTGAAAGACCGCTTCCGTGCGCGCATTCGCGTGGCACCGATAGTCGAGATTTTGCCGCCCGACCTCATTCATGCCATCAATTTCCCCGCTCAATCGCGCAAACCCATCAAGTTCATCGATGAGCGAAAAAAATGAAAACTGCTTGCCTTTCGGCCATTGATGAAAGGGTAGTGGAGGAGCAAAATTGCTATTTTTGGTCGGAAAATGCGAAGCAACTGTGCATACTTTTAGATTGGTAATCGTTTGATATTCAGTAGAATAGAAAAAAGTTTGCGAAAAAGTAGGAAAAAGTTTTGTTTGTGCGGAAAAAAGTCGTACCTTTGCAACCGCAAAACCGCAATGGTGCCATAGCTCAGTTGGTAGAGCAAAGGACTGAAAATCCTTGTGTCACTGGTTCGATTCCCGTTGGCACCACGCAAAGAGACCGCTTAACTCGTTGGAGTTGAGCGGTATTTTTTTGCAATTTTGGCTGTAAAGAATCGATTATTCTCTTTTTTGTTGCGTCGAAAAAAAAACTTCCACCGAATTTTTGTAACTTTGCAAATCGAATAGTTCATTTTGAAACAAAATCTTGCATATCGTCTGCTTGCGCGGCTTGGTTGGAAGGTTCGCTGCGATGCACCGCTGCCTGCCAAGGCGGTGGTTTGCATTGCGCCACACACTAGCAATTGGGATTTTGTCTACGGCATGCTGGCCAAGCGCGCCTTGCGTTTGCCGGTGCGTTTTCTGATGAAAAAAGAGTGGTTCACCTTTCCGCTTGGCGGTCTGATGCGCAGTCTTGGCGGCATTCCTGTCGACCGCAGCCACCACACATTGCTCACCGATGCCGTAGCCGATGAATTTGCGCGACACGAGCGGTTCTACCTTGCCATCACGCCCGAAGGCACGCGCAGCCTCACGCACCATTGGAAGCGCGGTTTCTACTTCATCGCACAAAAGGCGCAAGTGCCAATAGTGTTAGCCTACATCGATTACGCCAAGCTCGAAATTGGGTTTAATCGCATATTCACGCCTACTGGAAATGTCGATGCCGATATGCTCACCATCAAAGATTTTTACCGAACAATCGGTGCAAAATTTCCTGAAAAATTTGGCATTTAGGATTTCCCCAAAGGTACAAAATAAAAACGCCCTCGAAAACTTTTTCGAGAGCGTCTTTTCTATTTCCTAAGCGGATTAGCCGAGCATGGTCAGCAGAATGCCTGCAGCCACAGCCGAACCAATCACACCAGCAACATTTGGCCCCATGGCGTGCATCAGCAGGAAGTTGCCAGGGTTCTCCTCTTGTCCCACAGTCTGACTTACGCGAGCGGCCATTGGCACTGCGCTCACACCAGCCGAACCAATCAGCGGGTTTATCTTGTCCTTCGAGAACAGGTTCATGAACTTGGCCAGCAAAACGCCACCAGCCGTGCCAAAACTGAACGCTACAATGCCCATGGCAAGGATCAACAGCGTCTTCACATTCAGGAACGATTCGGCAGTTGCCGTGGCACCAACCGACAATCCAAGGAATATGACCACGATGTTCATCAGTTCGTTTTGAGCGGTTTTCGACAGACGATCGACCACGCCGCACTCTTTCATCAGGTTACCAAGCATCAGGCAGCCGATAAGTGGGGCAGCGTCGGGCAATATCAGCGCAACAATGGCGGTGATGATAATCGGGAATACGATCTTCTCGGTCTTGCTCACCGAACGCAGTTGACGCATCTTGATGGCACGCTCTTTCTTGGTCGTCAAAGCACGCATAATAGGCGGTTGAATCACAGGAACCAATGCCATATACGAATAGGCCGCAATGGCAATAGGTCCGAGCAAATGCGGCGCCAGTTTCGATGTCAGGAAAATGGAGGTAGGACCGTCGGCACCACCAATGATGCCGATTGAACCAGCTTCAGCCTCGGTGAAACCAAACCAGTTGGCGCACAAGAATGTGATGAAAATGCCCAATTGTGCGGCAGCGCCCAGCAGCAGACTCTTCGGGTTGGCAATGAGCGGACCGAAATCGGTCATGGCACCCACGCCAATGAAAATCAAGCAAGGATAAACGCCAGCTTTCACACCAATGTACAGCACATCGAGCAGACCGCCTTTTTTCAAAATTTGACCATAGTTCAGATAGTATTCGCTATTCTGATCCAAGAAAGCCGTCCACAACTCGTTGTGGAACATGCCAGCGCCAGGCAGATTGGTGAGCAACATACCAAAGGCGATAGGCAAGAGCAGCAGTGGCTCGTACTGTTTTTTGATGGCCAGATAGAGCAGCAGGAACGATACAAGCAGCATCAGACCTTGTTGCCACGTCATGCGCATGAAGCCCATCGACTTGAAAAATGCTACAAGGTCGTCCCAAGTGCTGTGTTCGCTCTCTTGCGGCTCGTCGGCCACAACGGCAGCGGCAACCTCGGCCGTGGCTTCGGCTGTTGTGTCGGTGGCAACTTGTTCGGTCGCTTCGTTCGTAGCCTCGACGGCGGCTTCAGCCTCTTGTGCAAAAAGGCTTGGTGCGCTCATCATCAGCAAAACGGCGACTATTGACAGGAATTTTTTCATTGTTCCGAAAATTTTTTGGTGAATTAACCTAAAACTACCAGAACATCGTCCTGCATTACGCTTTGACCTGCGCTAACAAGCACTGCGGTAACTTTTCCGTCCTGTTCGGCCAAAATGCTGTTCTCCATCTTCATCGATTCGAGCGTGAGCAGCACATCGCCGCGTTTCACATCTTGACCAACGCTAACAGCCACTTTCACAACGCTTCCGGGCAGCGGCGAAGTTACTTTTAGTCCGCCTGCGGGAACGGTTGCTTTGGGCTTCTCCTCTACGGGAGCAGCGGCTGGTTTCGGTGCTTCGGCTTTGGGCGCTTCAACCACAGGAGCAGCGGCTGCAGTGGCTGCAAACTCAACGAGCTTGTCGTCTTGCATCACATTCTGACCTGGAGCAACGAACACGTTTTTTACCACGCCATCTTTTTCGGCTGCAATGTTGTTCTCCATTTTCATCGATTCCATGGTGAGCAGCACATCGCCACGTTTCACGGCTTGACCGTTGGCTACAAGCACTTTCACAATGCTTCCGGGCAGCGGCGATTTGATAATCTCCGATGCACCAGTGGCGGCGGGAGCGGCAGCAGTTGCTGCAGTGGCAGGACGAGCCACCGTAGGACGAGCAATTTTCGTCTCTTTTTCAATCTCAACGGTGAATGGCGTGCCGTTCACTTCCACTTCAGCCAAATTGTTCTCTTTTTCATTGACCGACACTTCGTATTTGTGGCCGTCTATGATAAACTTAAATTTTTTCATTTCGGTGTTATTTTACAAGATTGTTGATTCCATAAATTTTCGAATTCCACGGCGAATAACGGCGTTCCACATTCTTTATGGTGATGACATGCTGCTCTTCGTCGTGCATCTCGTCATAATAAAGGTGTAAAGCCATGGCAATGGCGGCTGTGGTGTTGGCCGACAGCGTCACTTCCGCTTTCTCGTCATGCTTAATCTCCATTTTGTTGTCGTTTCTCACGACTTTAGGTACTTTTACGCGTGGTTTCATAATCACGCCAAAAAGCCGCATCAAGTAAACCAGCAGAATCAGCAACAAGAATGTGAGGCCAAATCCGATGAGCGTTATCATCCACACATGTGGCCAGTTTGCTTCTACGCCCGAATTTATTATCGATAAAATCATAATGCTTCGAGATTTACAGTGGAATGTTCGAATGTTTCTTCAGCGGATTGGTCAAGCGCTTGGTTTGCAGCACTTGGAATGCGCGAATAATGCGGAAACGCGTGTTGCGTGGCTCTATCACATTGTCGATGTAGCCGCGCGATGCTGCCTGATATGGGCTTGCGAATTTCTCTTGATATTCAGCCTCTTTTTCGGCAATGTAGCGTTTCTTTTCTTCTGGATCTTCAATGGCTTTGATGTTTTTAGCCTCCAATACGCCAATGGCTCCCGATGCGCCCATTACGGCAATCTCGGCATTTGGCCAAGCATAGCAATAGTCGCCACGCAACTGTTTGCAACTCATCACAATGTGTGCGCCGCCATACGATTTGCGAATGGTGATGGTAACTTTTGGCACGGTGGCTTCGCCGTAGGCAAACATCAGTTTTGCGCCGTGGTCGATAATGCCAGCGTACTCTTGACCCGTTCCGCAAAGGAATCCAGGAACATCAACAAGCGTCAGAATTGGAATGTTGAATGCGTCGCAGAAACGAATGAAGCGAGCCGCTTTGCGCGATGCGTCGCAGTCGAGCACGCCTGCAAGCCAGTTCGGTTGGTTGGCAATGATGCCAGTCGATTGGCCGTTGAAACGAGCAAAACCGCAGATAATGTTCTTCGCAAAATCTTTCTGAACCTCCATGAAGTCGTGGTTATCGACAATCACGTCGATAATGTCTTTCATGTTGTATGGCACATTCGGATTGGCTGGAACAATCTCGTTCAAAACATCGTCAACGCGGTCGATTGGATCGGTGCAAGGCACTACTGGAGCCTCTTCCATGTTGTTTTGTGGGATGAACGAAATCAAACGACGAACCTGCGCAACGGCATCTTCTTCGCTTGTGGCAACAAAGTGTGTAACGCCCGATTTCGAAGCGTGAACGCGTGCGCCGCCAAGTTGCTCCACGGTAACATCTTCGCCAGTAACCGATTTCACAACTTTCGGACCTGTGATGAACATGTACGAGTTCTGCTCGGTCATCATAATGAAGTCGGTGAGGGCAGGCGAGTACACGGCACCGCCAGCGCATGGACCAAATATCACCGAGATTTGTGGCACAACGCCCGAAGCCAAAATGTTACGCTCGAAAATTTCGGCATAACCAGCCAGCGCGCAAGCACCCTCTTGAATGCGAGCACCGCCCGAATCGTTCAAACCGATGATTGGTGCGCCCATCTTCATGGCCATGTCCATCACTTTGCAGATTTTCTGCGCCATGGTTTCCGAAAGCGAACCGCCAATGACTGTGGCGTCTTGTGCAAACACATACACCAAACGACCATCGATGGTGCCGCTACCAACTGCCACACCGTCGCCAAGGAACACTTTCTTTTCCATGCCGAAGTCGGTGCAACGGTGCGTCAGAAACATATCAACCTCTTCGAAACTGCCTTCGTCGAGCAGCAAATTGATGCGCTCGCGAGCGGTAAGACTGCCTTTGGCATGATGTTTCTCAACCGCTTTTTCGCCACCGCCAGCCATGGCTTGGGCGCGCTTGTCAATCAGTTTTTTCAGTTTTTCTTGATTTTCCATTGTCGTAAAATCTTAAAAATTTTCTACTCATTTAGGCTGCTCGCACAGTTCGGTCAGCACACCGCAAGTCGATTTTGGGTGCAAGAATGCAATCATCAGGTTCTCGGCACCTTTGCGTGGTGCTTTGTCGATAAGTTGCAAACCAGCGGCTTCGGCCTCTTTCAGCGCTTCTGCCACGCTCTCAACATTGAACGCTACATGGTGCACACCACCGCGACCGCCATTCTTCTCGATGAATTTGGCAATGGTCGATTCGGGGCAGGTTGGCTCAAGCAACTCAAGTTTTGTCTGCCCCACTTTGAAGAAGGCTGTACGCACTTTTTGGTCAGCCACCTCTTCGATGGAGTAGCATTTCGAGCCTGTCAACAACTCGAAAAACGGAATCGTGGCATCGGGGCTTGTCACTGCAATGCCCAAATGCTCAATGTG
>CAVHRT010000009.1:34306-37512 GCA_963638355.1 Flexilinea sp.
CTTCGATAAGTCTTACCGAATGAGTTGCAAAAATACAAATTTTTCACCGTAGATTTTGCATTTATTTTCAGAATAGTTTTCAACAATTTTGGAAAGGTGAGAGGTTAAAGTTGAAAGTCAAGAGAAGGGCATGAAAAAAATGGGAGCGCAACATTGCGTCCCCATTTTTTTCGCTTTTTATTCGATGAGTCAATGATTCAATGACTCGATGATTTTCTCCACTTCATTGTCGAAGTCTTGGCGCAGCGTTTTGTAGTATTCATGCGCTTTCAGACCAGGTTCTGGGTGATTGGCGCGCGCCAAAAATCCGTTGTTCAGGTTGGCAATGCGCAACAAAATGTCGGCAAATGCCTCGTCGCTCATCTTGCCAATCAAGCGGTGCGAAATGTACGCCTCGCTAATCAAATCGCTAGCAATCAATTGAATGCTTTTCTTCAAATTTTTTCTACTTGCCATGGTATTTTTCCTCCTTTTAGATTTTAGTGCAACAAAATTTTTTGCAAAGATAGTCGTTTTATCTAAAACACCAAACTTTTTTCGTAATTTTGCAGTTGAAAATCTCTTTTTTCGATGAAAAATCTCAACAAAATATTCATTCTGGGTTTTCTGCTGGCGTCGCTCACGGCTTGCGTCGACGATAAAATAACTACCGACCCTTCGGCCACGCTGTCGTTTTCGTGCGATACGCTCTCGTTCGACACGCTATTCACCAATGTGCCGTCGCGCACGCTGTCGTTCTATGTCTACAACCGTAACCGCCAAGCCGTGGTCATTTCGTCGGTTCGCTTGGGCAACGGCGCCGACTCCTATTTTCGCTACAATTTCGATGGGCGCATTCCGTCGTCGGAAAATAAAATGCTCGAAAATATCGAAATCGGCGGGCGCGACAGTCTTTGCGTTTTTGTGGAGATAACGGTCGATTCCACCTATCGCGATGTGCCAGTTTTCTACATCGATTCCATGATTTTTGTGACCAATGGCGTTACGCAAGATGTGAAACTTGTGAGCTACGGGCAAGATGCCATTGTTCTGGAGGATGCCGAAATAGCGCACGATGAGACCTTCACAGCGCAGCGTCCGTACCTTATTTTTGGCAATCTGCATGTGGCTTCCGACGCCACGCTCACGCTCGAGGCTGGCACGCGGCTCTATTTTCACAGCAAGGCAAATCTTGTGGTCGATGGACATCTGCAATCGCTCGGAACGCTCGAAAATCCAGTGGAGATGCGCACCGATAGGTTCGATTGTCAGCCCGACGAGGACCGCACACCATACGCCGACATGCCAGGGCAGTGGGGCGGCATCTACCTGCAAAATGCTCATGGCGCGCACACCATCAATCACACCAAAATTCGCAATTGCGATATTGGTTTGGTGGTCATTGGTACGTCGATAGCGCAACCATCGCTCACGCTCACCAACAGCGTGCTTCACAGCATGACGCAATACGGACTTTATGCGCAAAATGCCAAGGTTCAGGTGTCGAACTGCGAACTGTCGAACTGCGGCACTTCGTGTTGCTATCTGCTTGGTGGCGAGATGAATATGGCGCATACCACGGTGGCGAATTACTACACTTGGGGTTCGCGCGAAGATGCCGCCATGGTCATTGCCAACTACGCCATCGATGGCTCGTTGCTCTATCTCTTCCCCATTCAGTCGGCGGTGGTCGAAAACAGCATCATCTTTGGCAATCAAAGCAGCGAACTCTCGCTTTTGCGCGACACCATTACCGATGCGGCTTTCAATGTTACTATCAGTCGCTCGCTGCTGAAAAAACGCCGCCAAAACACTTCGTGGTACAACGACAATATCTGGGCAAATTCGCAAAATCCCGATGCCAACGGCATTGCGCATGCCGATACGGTTTTTCTCAATACCACTCGCACCGATGGCGACTACGATTTTCGTCTCGATCAGCAATCGAAGGCGCGCGGCAAAGCCAATATCGATGTGGCGCGACTCTATCCCACCGACATGCTTGGTCAAAATCGTCTTGCCGATGGCGCGCCCGACCTCGGAGCCTACGAGAAATAATAAAAAATAAAAAATGAAGAATGAAGAATGAATAATAGTCGGGATTTTCCGCCAACTGCAGAAAGTCGTGGATGCCGATAATCTGAAATCTGAAATTTGAAATTTGAAATCTTCCCCATGAACCGCCTCCTCATACTTTTGTCGCTTTTTCCTGCGCTTCTTTTCGCTCAAAACACTTTTCGAGTGATGGAGTACAATGTCGAAAATCTTTTCGATACGCAGCACGACACGCTCAAGCACGACGACGAGTATCTGCCTGGCGGAGTTCGCGGTTGGGGTTACGGACGATACCAACAAAAAATCACTCACATCGGTCAGGTGGTGGCGGCAGTGGGCGAGTGGAATCCACCTTCGCTCATCGCTCTTTGTGAAATTGAGAATAGGCATTGTCTGTTAGATTTGGTGCGGTATTCGCATTTGCAACAACTTAATTATCAGATAATTCACTACGAATCGAACGATGCGCGCGGAGTTGATGTCGCACTGCTTTATCAACCGAAATTTTTCACACCAATCGCCTCAAAACCTATTCGTTTCACGCTGCCAAGTGGTAAGACTACGCGCGACATTCTCTACGCTTGTGGCTCGTTGCCAAGTGGCGACACGCTGCATGTTTTTGTCAACCATTTTCCGTCGCGATTGGGCGGTGAACTCGAAAGTGAGCCAAACCGATTGTTCGTGGCTGGGCAATTGCGGGCTGCAGTCGATAGTGTGCAGCGCACCGATTCGGCGGCGCTCATTCTTATCATGGGCGATTTCAACGACTATCCCGACAACCGCAGCATGCGCCAAGTACTTGGAGCTGCGCCAGTGACCGATTCCATCGCACCAAATCAACTCTACAACCTCACCTACGCTCTGCACGAACGCGGTGAAATTGGCAGCTATCGTCACGATGGGCAGTGGGGTATGCTCGACCAAATAGTGGTTTCGGGTGTGCTGCTCAAGGGCGCAAAACGAACCACCATCACCAGCGATGGCGTGCGTGTGTTCGCTCCCGATTGGCTGCTCGAGGACGACAAACCGCTCGGCAAAAAGCCATTCCGCACCTACATCGGACTAAAATTCAACGGCGGCTACAGCGATCATCTGCCCGTATTTTTCGATTTTACTTTTTCTGATGGTTCGAAAATGGCTGAATAGCGCATAAAAATCCTATTGATTTGTAT
>CAVHRT010000010.1:0-389 GCA_963638355.1 Flexilinea sp.
CTTTTAATGAGTGCATATACTTGTTTAATGCTTGTATATTTGCTCCCCATAAATTTCGCCAAATTGTTGAGTTGTTCCTTTTCTTCCTCTCTTTCAGGGTATGTTTTTACAGAAATCTCTACTTGCGCTAATTTTTCAATTAAAACACTAACACTTATCTCTTCAGACATATCTGAAACATTTGTTGTGTCATTTTTTTCTAGATTGGTCTCTGTATTATTGGAGGGTGTTATATTGTTAATTTCAGAATTTTTAATCTCGGAGTTAGTTTTATCCATAGAAATCGCGATCTTTTCTAAAGCACATACAATTCTTTCCAATAGTTTATAAATTTCCGTATCCATTTTTTTTATTTATGTTTAGTGAAACATTTTGCAAAGATACAAATC
>CAVHRT010000010.1:407-35720 GCA_963638355.1 Flexilinea sp.
TGATTGATTAGCATGCGACTTCAAAATCGAGTGAGATTTTTTTCAAAATCCCACTCTGCTATGTCCGCAGCCTGCAAGTTTTTCGTTGCTGCAGAGGGCGATTATCTCGTCGATGCCGGGCAGATTGCCGCTCACCACCTCTTGCATGGTGACTTTGCGTACGATGTTGTCAATTTCGCCGCCGCTGAAGTCGAATGCCGTGGCAAGACGCTTTGCCTGTTCCTCGTCGAGCGATGGCAGTTTGTCGCGCCAAATGTTCTGCTTGGCCGTGAGCGATGGTTTCTCGAAATGAATTTTGAATAAAAACCTCCGCTCGAATGCCGCATCAAGATTGCTCTGAAGGTTGGTGGTGGCTATCAGAATGCCGTCGAGCCGCTCCATCTCTTCGAGAATGATGTTCTGAATGGCGTTCTCGGTTTGAGTCACGGTCGAATTGTGTCCCGTCATCTTCTGTCGAGTGGAGAAAATGGCGTCGGCTTCGTTGAACAGCAAAATCGGCTTCAAACCTTTGCTGTTGTTGCATTTGCTGCGATAGTCGGAGAAAATTTTCTTCACTATCTTTTCACTCTCGCCAAACCACATGCTTTTGGAGTTGCTTATGTCCACGTGCATCACATCGCGACCGGTGCGCTTGGCCCACTGCATCACTGTCTCGGTTTTGCCCGTGCCTGGTGCACCATAGAGCAGCACCGCAATGCCTTTGGGTAAGCCTTTCGCTTCGAGGCGCGACACAAGTTTCTGACAATTTTCTTCCTGAATGGAGTTCTCGACTAGCGACAGCTGTCGTTGCTGTTCATCGGAATAAAAAAGGCGCTTTTCGGTGATTTTGTCGGCTGCAATGCAGTTGTTGTTGCCGTTTGCGGTCTCGATGAAAAGGTGCGCATCTTCTTCGAAAAACAGCTCTTTGCCCTTGCCGGTGAGCGAAATGAAGGTGTTTTCGCCGCCGAAAAGACTCGTTCGCGTGTGGATCTCGGCCAATCCGGTCACTTGCAGTTCGTGCGTCTCTAGTTTCAGCCTGCGAATGACCTCTTTGCGCTTCCTCATGGGGAAGAGGCAACTCAATTCTTGCACAAGATCGGTGTCGTTATGCTCTTTGGCGCACGAATCGCAAACGATGTAGGACAGTGCGCGATACTCGCTTTTTTTGATGACTTGGCGGATGCGCTGCAGCATGCCGAGCGAAAATTAACTGCGCCGAATTTTATTAAAAAAATGATGAGTCTCGCTAGAAATGATAATTTTACGTTAATTTGCTGAAAATCAACGTAGTTGCAAATCTCTATTCCGATAAAATACAAATTTTCGAGTGAGAATTGTGTGCAAAACATTGCCGCAATACACCATAGTATATTGTGGCGAAATCTTTGGAAAAGTCTGAAGGATTATTTTTCTGTCAGATCAGCGAGCAGTTTTTCCATTAGCCGCGACATGGGATAGTCGGCAAGGCGTGCTGTTGGAACGACTATAAAATCAGTGTTTGTGGCGGCGATTTTTGGAATCTCTACCGCCAGACAGCGTGCAAAAATGCGTTGATGCGTGAGTATGTGTTTGCGCACGGGCGTTGTGTGCGCAAGTGTAAACGGTTGATTCCCAATGATTTTTAGAAAATCATCGGAAGCAAGAATCTGCTCAATCGCTAAATCTTCCGCTGTCTCGACGAGCGGGAACTCGTAAAGTCCCTGCCAAATGTCGCCCGCCGCTCGCTGGTGGAGCAGTGTTTTGCCATCGGAAATGGCGAAAATGTAGTTGAAATAGCGGTTGCGCACCTGCGTTTTGCCCTGTTTTCGCGGGAGCGTACCCACGCGATTTGTGGCTAGTGCATCGCAACTGGCGGCCAGAGGACAGTCGGCACAGTGTGGCGCCGTGGGCGTGCAGTGCAGTGCGCCAAACTCCATCAACGCTTGATTGTGTAGCGCAGGCTGCGTGGGTGAAAGCACCTCGTCGGCCAACTGAAAAAATTGGTGCTGTCCTGCGGCCGTGTCGGTGGGCGCATCGAGTCCAAAATAGCGCGCCAACACACGATATCCATTGCCATCGACCGCAGCGTAGGGCTGACCGTAGGCAAACGAGCAGATGGCGGCCGCCGTGTAACGACCAACACCTGCAAGCGAAAGTACATCGGCATGGTTTTGGGGAAATTTTCCGCCAAATTTCTGCACAATTTGCTGCGCCGACGCATGCAAATGGCGCGCGCGACTGTAGTAACCCAATCCTTGCCACGCTTTCAAAACTTGGTCAATCGGAGCAGTTGCAAGAGTCTGAATATCAGGAAATTGCGCAACGAAACGGCGGTAATAATCCAACCCTTGTGCCACTTGCGTCTGCTGCAAAATAATTTCGGACACCCAAATAAGATAAGGGTCGCGTGTGTGACGCCACGGCAAATCGCGGCAGTTGGCTAAATACCAATGGATCAGCGTATTAGAAAAAGCGTTTTTGTTGTGCATATCGAACGCAAATTTGCGCATTTTTCGACAAAAAATGTCGGTTTCGAGAAAAAAAATTTGCTAAATGCTTGTATTTCAAAAATAATTAGTAATTTTGCAGTCCGAAAATACGAACTCGGGTCAAATAAAATCATCAAAAAAGATAACCCATAAATTTAAAGGAAATGACTAAAGCAGACATCATCAACGAGATTGCTAAAAACACTGGCCTGCCAAAAGAAGATGTGCTACGCACAGTTGAAGCATTCATCGAGACCATCAAAACATCGTTGGGCGAGGGCAAACGCCTTCAAGCACAAGGCAAAGCCGATTTGGCAAAAGAACACAACGTGTATTTGAGAGGCTTTGGTAGTTTTATCGTGAAAACGCGCGCTAAAAAAACCGCTCGCAACATCTCGAAAAACACCACCATCATCATTCCGGAACACAGCATTCCGGCGTTCAAACCATCGAAAGAATTCGTTGAAAAACTGAAATAACGAATTTAAGTTGTTTTACATTTTAAATTCTAACGACTATGCCAAACGGTAAAAAACACAAAAGGCACAAAATGTCTACCCACAAACGCAAAAAACGTTTAAGAAAGGATAGACATAAGAAAAAATAAGGCTTAGGTCTGCCTTTGAAGGGAGAAAAAACAAATTTAGAGTTCGGTATTTGGTTAGCGTCTTTAAGTTTGTTTTTTCGTTTTTGAATGTTGCGAAACTTTTATCACATTGGAAAAAGAACTAGTAATAAGTGCGAACAGCGAGAATATCACCATTGCGCTGCTCGAGGATAAGAAGCTTGTAGAAATTCACAAAGACACGCTGCGCCCGTCGTTTGCTGTGGGCAACATCTATTTGGGTCGTGTGAAACGCGTGATGCAAGGCTTGAATGCTGCTTTTGTCGACATTGGTTCGGCGAAAGAGGCGTTTGTGCACTATCACGACCTCGGCGACCAATTCCCCACGATGAACGCCTATGTGAAGCAGTTGCTGAGCAACCGCAAGCGCCTGCCCGACAAAATTGAGCGTCTGCCCGAACTCGAGCGCGATGGCAACATAAAAGATGTGCTGTCGATAGGCGATTATATTTTGGTGCAGATAGTGAAAGAACCAATTTCGACCAAAGGTCCGCGGCTGACTTGCGAAATTTCGCTAGCGAGCCGCAACATGGTTTTCCTGCCTTTCGGTGAAAAAATTTCGGTGTCGCAAAAAATTCGCTCTAACGCCGAACGCACCCGCCTGCGCCAATTGATGCAGAGCATTAAACCTGCCAATTGTGGCTTGATAATGCGCACCATGGCCGAAGACAAGCGCGTGGCAGAACTCGATGGCGAATTGAAAATGACCGTGAAACGCTGGTCGCAAGCCATCGAAAAAATTCGCCAATCGAACGGCATCACGCTGGTCTCGGAAGAGTTGAGCCGCTCGGCTGCCATTGTGCGCGACCTGTTCGACAACGATTTCGAGTGCATCTATGTCGATAACAAAGCCGTTCAAGCCGAACTGACCGAGTATCTGCGCATGATTGCGCCCGACAAAGACAACATTGTGAAGCTTCATCGCGAAGCAATGCCAATCTTCGAAAGTTTCGGCATCGCCAAGCAGGTGAAATCGCTCTTCGGTCGCACGGTGTCGGTGAAACGCGGCGCCTACCTCATTTTCGACCAAACCGAAGCCATGCATGTGATTGATGTGAACAGCGGCACACGCACTCGGGCTGGTCAAACGCAAGAAGAAAACGCCCTAGAGGTGAACATGGCCTCGGCCGACGAGATAGCGCGCCAACTGCGTCTGCGCGACATTGGCGGCATCATCGTCATCGACTTCATCGATCTTACCGAATCGGAAAATCGCCAAAAACTGTACGAACACATGACGCAGTTGATGGCCAACGACCGCGCGCGACACAACATTTTGCCGCTGAGCAAATTCTGCCTGATGCAGATAACGCGTCAACGTGTGCGCCCAGCCACCGTCATTCGCACCGACGAAGTCTGCCCAACCTGTGGCGGCACGGGCAAAGTGCGCCCTGCCATCTTGATAATCGACGAGATAGAAGACCAACTCGCAAGCCTTGTGGGCGACTATGGTTTCAAGCACATCGAACTGCAAGTGCACCCCTACATTAGCGCGTACATCAAAAAAGGACTCTGGTCTCTCGAGCGTCGCTGGCGTTGGAAATATCACTGCCGCCTGAAAGTTGTGCCGATGTTCGAACTCGGATTCTTGGAGTTCCGCTTTGTCGATGAACAGGGCGAAGTGCTAAATCTTGAAGTGATTTCCGAGATGAGTAAGAAAAATTAAAGAATATCTACGATAATTTACAGATACACCATTTATTATGTTTGAAAACTTAAGCGAACGCCTCGAACGGTCGTTCAAAATACTGAAAGGTCAAGGTCGCATTACCGAGATTAATATTGCCGAAACGCTGAAAGATGTGCGCAAGGCGTTGCTCGATGCCGACGTGAACTACAAAGTTGCCAAGACTTTCACCGACGAGGTGAAGCAAAAAGCCCTCGGTCAGAATGTGTTGCTGGCTGTGAAGCCCAACGAGATGATGGTGAAGATAGTCCACGACGAACTTGCCCGGCTGATGGGCGGCGAGAATGTGGACATCAACCTGAAAGGCAGTCCTGCGGTGATTTTGATGTCGGGTTTGCAAGGCTCTGGTAAGACCACTTTTTCGGGCAAATTGGCAAACATGCTCAAACACAAACGCGGCAAAAATCCGATGCTTGTGGCGTGCGATGTCTATCGTCCGGCCGCCATCGAACAGTTGCGCGTGGTTGGCGAGCAGATTGGTGTGCCTGTTTACAGCGAGCCAGAGTGCAAAAATCCAGTCGAGATAGCGCAAAACGCCATAAAACAAGCCAAGAAAAGTGGTTGTGATGTGGTGATTGTGGATACGGCTGGTCGTTTGGCGGTCGACGAGCAGATGATGGCCGAGATCGAAGCCATCAAAAAAGCCATCGAGCCGAGCGAGACGCTGTTTGTGGTCGATGCTATGACGGGTCAAGATGCCGTGAACACCGCCAAGGAGTTCAATGAACGCATCGATTTCGATGGTGCAGTGCTTACCAAACTCGACGGTGACACGCGTGGTGGTGCGGCGCTCTCAATTCGCGCGGTGGTCGATAAACCGATAAAATTTGTCGGCACGGGCGAAAAGATGGACGCAATCGACCTGTTTCACCCACAGCGCATGGCCGACCGAATTCTCGGCATGGGCGATATTGTTTCGCTTGTGGAGCGTGCGCAGGAGCAGTACGACGAGAACGAGGCACGCCGTTTGGCGAAGAAAATTGCCAAAAATCGCTTCGATTTCAACGATTTCATGGGTCAGTTACAGCAAATCAAGAAGATGGGTAACCTGAAAGACGTGGCGTCGATGATTCCTGGCGTGGGCAAGGCTTTGAAAGATGTCGATATCGACGATAATGCGTTTGTCGGCATCGAAGCCATCATTCAATCGATGACACCAGCCGAGCGCGAAAATCCTGCGTTGCTCAATGGTAGCCGCAAAAACCGTATTGCCAAAGGCTCGGGACGCGGCATTGTGGAGGTGAACCGCCTCATCAAACAATTCGACCAAATGAGCAAAATGATGCGCATGATGCAGCAGCGCAATTTCAAGATGAGAAGGTAGGAAATTTCAGATTCCAGATTGGGGCGGTGAGCTTGTCGAACCGCAGTGCTAAAAAAACATCTGCATAAAGTTTTTGAATGCGAAACTTTATGAACTTTATAACTTTATAAACTTGATGAACTTCTCATCAACTTATCAACTCTGATATGCAGATTATCGACGGGAAAAAAATTGCGGAGCAGATAAAGGCCGAGATTGCCGACGAGGTGGCGCAAATGCGAGCCAAAGGGCTACGTGCGCCGCACCTTGCCACCATTCTTGTGGGGCATAATGGCGCTAGCGAAACGTACGTGGCGAACAAGGTGAAAGCCTGCGAGCGCTGCGGTTTCGACGCCACTGTGGTGCGTTTCGAGAGCGATGTTACCGAGGCCGAACTGCTGCAACGTATTGCGCAGCTGAATGCCGACGATTCCATCGATGGCATTTTAGTGCAACTGCCGCTGCCGCCTCACATCGATGCGCAAAAGGTGGCGGAATCTATCAGCCCGTCGAAAGATGTTGATGGCTTTCACCCGATAAATGTGGGACGCGCGGCGCTTGGTTTGCCCGCTTTTGAGTGCGCCACGCCAGCAGGAATTTTGGAACTGCTTCATCGCAGCGGCATCGAAACTGATGGAAAACACTGCGTGATAATCGGTCGCAGCAACATTGTAGGTCGCCCGCTCTCGACGCTTCTTGCGCGCAAAACGCCCGATGCTAATGCCACGGTGACGCTTTGCCACAGCCACACGCACAATCTTGCCGCAATTGCTCGCACTGCTGATATTCTTGTGGCGGCCATTGGTCAACCGCATTTTGTCACTGCCGATATGGTGAAAGATGGTGCAACTGTGGTTGATGTAGGCATTACGCGCGTTCCCGACGACAGTGCGCCGCGCGGCTATCGTCTTGCTGGCGATGTCGATTTTGAGCATGTCGCCCCAAAATGTTCACACATCACACCCGTGCCTGGAGGCGTTGGTCCCATGACCATTGCCGCCCTCATGCGCAACACACTGTTTGCTAATCGTCGAATGGTGGAATCTTTGAATGGGTGAGTGGTAGGGTTTTTCCCACGGCTTATAAATCCCGCGCAACGCATTCACCGCTTTTGGTGGCATGGGGCTAAATGACTAGTAATCAGTGAGTTGTAGATGTTTTGCGCGCCAGTAAGGAGGTCTGCCGTGCAACCTATGTTAATATGTTCGCTGATTGTTGTCATCATAACGATTGCAAAGGTAGCAATTTTTTATAAAATGTGAGTCGTAGGGGGGGAATAATCAATCGCACGCAAAATCACAAGTAAATGGCATGTTACGTCCTTACAAAATTCCATCAATTTTTCTCGGAAACTATCTACTAAAACTCTCCATTTTCTTATCTTTTCGTAAAATAAATCCCAAAACTTCTATTTCTGAAAAGTTTTGGGATTTTGCTAATTTTTATTTTGACAAAGCGCTAATTTTCTATAAAGCTAGAAAAATTCGCTTTTGTACTACAAATCTTTGATTTTCAGCGGATTGTAGGAGATGTTGCGGTCGATGACATCGCTGCCTTCGATTCTTTTGACGTGGCGCACCACGAGGTTGGTTAGTGGCAACGCGATGACTTCGTACATGGTTTTCAGCACAATTTGCACTGTCATCATCTGCACGAGTTCGTCTATTGGAGTCAGCCCGCCAAAGGCGATGGGGAAGAAAATGAGCGAATCGGCGGTCTCGCCAACAATGGTGCTGGCAATGGCGCGCCACGAAAAATGTTTGCCGCCATCGCGCAGTTTCATGCGGCTCATCACGTAGGCGTTCAGAAACGAGCCGACCAAAAATGCTGTGAGCGACGCCACCATGATGCGCGGCGCAAGTCCGAACACGAAATTGAACGCCTCGGCGCCCTCCCAGAATGGCGCGCCGGGCAACAAAACCGCCAAACCGCCTGCCAGAGCCACAAAAGCGTTCATCGCGAAGCCCGTCCAGATGACTAAGCGCGCCTTGCGAAAGCCCCAAACTTCCACCAAACAGTCGTTGATGATGTACGAAATTGGGAAGACCAGCAAACCCGCTGTGAGCGTGATGCCGCAGATGGATAACACCTTGGTTTCGAGCAGATTAGACGCTATCAGGCAGACATTGAAAAATATGCCAAACAGCATAAAAATGACGGAAACGGATTGTTTCGAGGTGGGTTGTTTCATTTTCTTGTTTTTTACGTGGTTAATCAAGCACACGGGCTGCAGGCGCAACCAGAAATGTTTTGCGCTGCAAAATTACTATTTTTTTGTAACTTTGCAAGTCAATTTAGTGGAAAGTCTGTAAAGTGAAAAGTTTATAAAGTGCTTCTCGTCAACAAGATATTGCTTTACCTTCCGTCGCAGTTGTTCGGTGGCGTGGCACGCGTGCGTAACTGGCTGTTCGATAGCGGTTTACTGCAGCAGCGACAGTTCGCTGTGCCGACCATTTGCGTGGGAAATATCACCGTGGGCGGGACGGGCAAAACGCCGCACACCGAGTATTTGGTGCGACAGTTTTCGGATCGTCGTGTGGCGGTGCTGAGCCGCGGCTATCGCCGAAAAACTAAGGGTTTTGTGCTTGCCGATGAGCATTCTACTGCAGCTGAAATTGGCGACGAACCGCTGCAAATGCATCAGAAATTTCCCCAAATAATGGTGGCGGTGGACGAAAAACGGGCGCACGGCATCGAAAAATTGATGCAACAGCCCACGCCGCCCGACATAATTTTGCTCGACGATGCGTTTCAACACCGTCATGTGAAGCCCAGTTTTTCGCTGGCTTTGGTCGATTTTAATCGCCCAACTGACCGCGACACATTTTTACCATTGGGTCGATTGCGCGAGTCGCAAAGTGGGCTGCGCCGAGCCGATGCTGTGGTCGTTACAAAATGTCCTGCCGACTATCGACCTGCCGAAAATGAATGGCGCGAACGGTTGCAACTTGTTGATAATCAGAAGATTTTCTTTACGAAAATTGATTACGATGAGCCGCAAGCGTTGACCGCTGGCGTGGAATTTAATTTCCCCGAAAAACCGAATTTGTTGGTTGTTACGGGCATTGCAGCGCCGCAGACGCTCTATGTGCACTTGGCTCCGATGGCTGGCGCGATGGCGAAATTGGCTTTTGCCGATCATCATGATTTTTCGCAGCGCGACATCGAGAAAATTTTGGCGGAATTTGCCAAACTGCCCGAGCCAAAAGCCATCATCATCACCGAAAAAGATCGCGCACGGCTGCAAAATGGCGCACTTTTGCCCGAGGCATTGCGTCAGCGCACTTTTTCAATCGGCATTCGGGTGAAATTTCTTGAAGACGAGGATAAATTTGTCTCGCTTCTCAAAGAAATTGGCACAAAAAAAGGCTGACTTTCGCCAGCCTAAATTTCTGATTTCCAAACTGTTACTTCGTGTAGTTGGCGTTCAGGTATTCCACCACATCATTGGTGATGTCGAGGGCGGGATCCATGAACAGCACATTGTCGTTGAGCGAGCTGGTTGAGAGTATCAGTTGGAATTTGCCGTCGCGGTTCAGCACGCTGATGGCGTTGTTGATGCTGTCGCGCAGGCGCAAGTTGTAGGTCTGTTGCAGTTCCAAAATCTCCTGCGTCAGGCTCTGGTCGAGTGTTTGAATATCGGCCTCTTTCTTTTGCAGACGGGCGGCTTCTTGCTCGGCGCGCTCGCGGCTCAGGAAGGCGTTGTTCTCCAATTTGCGCTGAAATTCAACCATTTCGTTTTGCAGTTTGCGCGCTTTTTCGTTCACATTCAGCCGAGCATCCTCCTGTTTTTTGGTCAGCTCGTCGCGCAGCTCGATGGCCAGCGTGTATTGCGAAAAAATGCTGTCGCCGTTGACGATGGCCACTGGAATGGTGCCTTCGGCTGGCGCAATTGCCTCTGCCTCAGCGGCTTTGTTGTTTTTGGAGCAGGCCACCAAAAGCAGGGCAGCCGAAGCAAATAAAAGGATTTTTTTCATTTTTCTGTTGTTTTATTTTTCGTTATTTTTCAGGATTTCTCTCTCTGCATCGCGTTTGCGACCTTCGGCCTGCGCCTGCCTGTCTTGCGAACTGACGCACGAAATGCCGCGTTCGCGCATGGCTTTGCTGCCGCCAACATGCGTATTCGGAAACCGTCCGCCCTTCACAAAAAAGACGCGAACGCCTAAAAGAATCACAGCCAAGCCGACCAAAATAAGCGTTGCAAAAAATATCTGCGTCATGGCATGTCAATCAGTTTGAGCGGCAAAGTTAGCGATTTATCTCCGTCTAAATCGACAAAAGCGGCAAAAAATACCATTATTGACCGTTTTTTAACTTACATTTTGACTGCAAAAGACGTTTTTTTTATATTTTTGCAAGTTGAATGCGGTGCAATATTGCACCGCACCAATCTGAAATTTGAAATTTGAAATTTGAAATTTGAAATTTTAATATGGAGATTACAGAACTGAAACCGACGGCACTTTGGAGCATTTTTGCTGAGATTTGTAAGGTGCCACGCCCATCGAAACGCGAGGGAAAAATGATTGCTTTTTTGCAGCAATTTGGTCGCGAACACAACATCGAAACGCACACCGACGCCGCTGGCAATGTGGTGATGCGCTGTTCTGCCACCGCGGGTTACGAACAGCATCCAACGGTGATTTTGCAGGCGCACATGGACATGGTTTGCGAGAAAAATGCAGATGTGAAGCACGATTTCGACCACGATGCCATCGAACCATACATCGACAATGGTTGGGTGCGGGCGCGCGGCACGACTCTTGGCGCCGATAACGGCATTGGCGTGGCTGCTGCGCTGGCGGTCATCACTAGTCCCGAAGTGAAGCACGGTCCGATAGAGTGTCTTTTCACCGTTGATGAGGAAACGGGCTTGACGGGCGCATTTGCCCTTGGCAACGATGTTTTGCAGGGACGCATGTTGCTGAACCTCGATTCGGAGGACGATGGCGAATTTTGCATCGGCTGCGCTGGCGGCATCGATACTACCGCAAAAATCGAATTTCAGCCAGCAGCCGCGCCCGACGGATTGTTCTATTTCAATGTTTCGGTGAAAGGCTTGGCGGGCGGACATAGCGGTGACGACATCAACAAAGGTCACGGCAATGCCATCAAAATTTTGACAAGATTTTTGTGGCAAATGGCTCACGAAACCGAGTTGACTCTGTCGAAGATTGAGGGCGGAAATCTGCGCAATGCCATTGCTCGTGAGGCTTGGGCTGTGGCTGCTGTGCCGATGAGTTACAAAGAGACTTTGCGGGTGCGCTTGAACCAATTTGCTGCCGATGTAGAGGCGGAGTTGGTTGCCACCGAAAAAAATATGCAGATCGATTTGGAATCGACGGCGAAACCTGCCGAAATCATGCCAAACGATGTCGCTAAACGCCTGCTGAATGCGCTCTACGCTTGTCCGCATGGCGTCATTCGCATGTGCGACGATATGCCCGGTTTGGTGGAGACCTCGACCAATCTTGCTTCGGTGAAAATGCCGAAAAATGGCGAGATTTTGGTCGCTACAAGTCAGCGCAGTTCGGTAGCATCGAGCAAGCGCGACATTGCGAGCATGGTCGAGAGCGTGTGGGAGTTGGCTGGCGCCACGGTGAGCCACAGCGATGGCTACCCAGGTTGGAAACCAAATCCGCATTCGCGCTTGGCAACGCTCACGGCTTCGATTTACGAGCGACTTTTTGCGCAAAAAGCCTCGGTGCGCGCCATTCATGCGGGTTTGGAGTGCGGACTTTTCAGCGAAAAATATCCGGGAATGGACATGGTGTCGTTTGGCCCGACCATGCGTGGCGTGCATTCGCCCGACGAGCGTTTGGAGATTGCCGCAACCGAGCGATTCTGGCTTTTGCTCACCACCATTTTGGAAGAGTTGTAAATCTGCAATTTGCAAGATAAAAAAGAGCGTGGAACAATTTGTTCCACGCTCTTTCGTTTTTATAACTACTTGAGAATTAGTGTTTTACGCAAAGTTTCATCTGTTCGTTTTGGACGATTTTTTGCCGATCGAGCAGATGCCGCACCACTTCCATTACCTCTTTTTCAGGTCGACGAAGGCGTTGCACAAGCGTTTGAATGGGCATTGGCTCGGACTCGAGCGTTGTGGTGATGAGAGCCGACAGCTCGCGGAATTTTTGCAGTCGCAACTCCTCGGCTTTGTGCGCAAGGCAAGTGTCGCATTGACCGCAGCGGTTCGAGGTAGTTTCGCCAAAATAGTCGAGCAAAATCTGACTTCGGCAGAGGTCGGTTTCGTTGGCATAGCGCAGCACGGCCTCAATTCGGCGTGCGTAGCGTTCGTGGCGATTTTCGTAAACCTCGGGCGGTAGCACCAATTTTTTGCTATCGACTCGCGCTTGTGTGTAGATGAGCAGCGGTGTTTTTTTGAACGGAATGTATTTCACAATGCCGTTTTGCGAGAGGAAAATCAGTTGCGTGTAGACCTGTTGTCGCGTCCAGCCGAGGCGGTGCGCAATCACATCTTCGTTGATATGCACCATGTCGGTGAAAATGCCTGTGTATGAACGCAATAGTACTTCGATGAGCTGATCGACGCTGCTGTTTTGCGTGCGAAAATTGTAGAGTTGATCGCGCAGTACAGTGAACACCAGTTTTGATGGATTGTCGAGTTCCTCGGTGAGTTCGATGTAGCCTGCTAACTGCAACATTTTCAGTGCGTTATAGGTCGGGAGCAGCGGCAGATGGCATTCGAGGCAAAATTCTTGCGGATTGATGGCAAAAATGGCTTCGTAGCCTGATCCAACGCCTACTTCGTAGTAGTCGGCCAGCGTTTGGTACACTTTGGCGATGAACTCTTTGTCGGGGAATTCGTCTTTGATGCGCTTTTTCAGTTTGGTCTCGTCGGTTTTGTTGTAAAGCAGCACAGCGTAGGCGCGTTTTTCGTCGCGACCGGCGCGACCAGCCTCCTGAAAATAGGCTTCGAGCGTGTCGGGCAGGTCGATGTGAATCACCGTGCGCACATCGGGTTTGTCGATGCCCATGCCAAAGGCGTTGGTCGACACGATCACGCGGCACGCGCCCGATTTCCATGCTTGTTGCTTGGCATCTTTCTCGTCGTCGCTCAGACCAGCGTGGTAAAAATCGGAACTGATGCCTTGTGAAATCAGAAAATCGGAAATTTCTTTGGTGCGTTTGCGGCTGCGCACATACACCACCGAGGTGCCTGGCACGCATTTCAAGATGTGGAGCAACTGCTGCAGTTTGTCCTCCACATTGCGCACCACGTAGGTCAGGTTTTTGCGCTCGAAACTTTTGCGGAAGACATTTTTTTCGGCAAAATGCAGACGATATTGAATGTCGTCGACCACTTCGGGAGTGGCAGTGGCAGTGAGCGCAAGCACTGGAACGCCGGGCAGTTCGTCGCGGATTTCGGCAATTTTCAGATATGATGGACGAAAATCGTAGCCCCATTGCGATATGCAGTGACTTTCGTCGACTGCTATCATGCTGATCTTCAGATATTTAATTCTGTTTCGAAAAAGTTCTGTGCCAAGTCGTTCGGGTGAGACGTAGAGAAATTTGTATTCGCCAAGTTCGCAATTGTCGAAGGCGGTTAGTATCTCATCTTGCGACATGCCCGAGTAGATGGCGGTGGCTTTCACGCCGCGGTCGCGCAGGTTTTGCACTTGGTCTTTCATCAGCGCAATGAGCGGCGTAACCACTATGCAGACGCCTTCCATGGCCAGCGCAGGCACTTGGAACGTGATGCTTTTGCCGCCGCCTGTGGGCATCAAGCCGAGTGTGTCGCGCCCACTACCGACCGACTCGATGATGTCGAGTTGCAATGGGCGAAAATCGTCGTAGCCCCAATAGCGCTTCAGTATGTCGTGGTAGATGGACAAGGTGATTTCAGAATTTCAAATTTCAAATTTCAGATTGTTCGGTATCTTGGCTGTCGCAGGGAAAAGTCTATGTTCTTTTGAAACTCAACCCAAAATCGCCGCATTCATAAAGTCGTTGAAGGGTTTCATGGCGCGGCACATGGGCAGTAGGCGTTCGAGAAAATCGGGCGCGCACACTTCGTCGTCGGTGAAACTGTGCTGCACGAAAAATGTTTTGAATTTCAGATATTCTGCAGCGGGCGAGTCGGGACTGAAGCCTTGTGGCATCTTTTTCAGCACATCGTCCGAAAACATTTTGCTGAAATATCTGCGGTAATCTTCTGCTGCCTCGATGCGCTGAAACTCGTCGTAGTCGATGTCGAGCGCGGTGCGAATGTGGCGTAGCATATCTTTGTCGGCACAATAGATGCCACCGCACAGAGCCGAAGCCTCGGGTTGAATGTGCAGATAGTAGCCGCTCAAAAGGCTTTTGTGCCCGCCATTCATGCAGATGTAAGTGCCGAAATGCTCCTTGTACGGGCGTTTGTTTGGCGAAAAACGCACATCGCGGTAGATGCGAAATAGGCAATCTTTCGGCTCCAGATAGCGCACCGTGGGGTCGAACTCGCCGATTTTGGCAATGAGCCAAGCCGTTTGGTCAAGCACAATTTGGCGCGCCACCTCGTAACGCGGCTTGTTCTCGACAAACCACGGGCGATTGTTGTTGTTGCTCAAATCGCGCAGAAAAGCGAGTATTTCGCGGTTTCGATTTCCCATTTTTTTGTCAATTTTATACGCTCTACAGATGACTAGCGCACTAATTTGAAATCTGAAATTTCTCAGTTTCTTACGACAAATCTCGCCGTCAGGCGGTTGCGCTGTTCCACAAACACAAGTTTTTCGCCAACGAGTTGTTCCACAATCTCTTTGGTGTAGTGGCGAATGGTAATCAGTTCCACATCGGTGTTGTAGAGCACTTCGTATTCGTCCTGAAGTTCTGTCACAAGATTTTTGAAGATGGCGGGATTGTAGTCGATGCAGAGCGAAAAGCTGATGGCCGAGGTCTGAATGAGGCTCACTTTGGTGCGATAGCTTGCCAAAATGGCGAAGATTTTACTCAGTTTCTCTTCGGCGATGAATGAAAAATCGCGCGGTGTGAGCGTGAGCAGCACTTGGTTGGCTTTGTTGATGTAGACGGGCGGCAAGTCGAGTCGACCAACCACCTCTTCGATGACCGAGCCGGGCAGTGTTGGGTCGATAAACGACTTCACATAGAGCGGAATGCGCTTGTTTTGAATGGGTTTTACCGTTTTGGGGTGAATGACGCTCGCGCCGCAGTACGACAGTTCGATGGCCTCTTTGTACGATAGTTTTGGAATCACTTGTACCTCAGCGTAGCGTTTTGGGTCGGCATTCATCACGCCAGGCACATCTTTCCAAATGGTTACGCTTTCGGCATCGAGCAGATTGGCAAGCAGGGCAGCGGTGTAGTCCGATCCTTCACGACCGAGCGTGGTGGTTTGGTTTGTGAGCGTGCCAGCAATGAAACCCTGCGTCACGTAAATGTCGTGGTTCTGAAAATTGAATGCGTCGTTCACCAAGCGGTGCGACAGTTTCAGGTCGACATTGCCTTCGCGGAAATTGTCGTCGGTTTTCAGATAGTTGCGAATGTCGACGAATTTGGCATTCACGCCTTGCGACTGCAAAAATGCCGCAACAATGGTGGTCGAAATCAGCTCGCCAAACGACACAATGCGGTCGTATTCGTAGTCGTAGCTCACCGATGGTTTTTGCGCAGCGTCGGCACGAAGGTCGGCGTAGAGTTGCGCCAACTGTTCATCGATTATTTGTCTGTTTTCTGGCGTAAATAGTTGACTAACAATCGTTTCGTGGTAATCTACAACCTCTTGAATTTTGGCGTCGAGGTCGGGTTTGCGATTGAAAAAACTATCGAGCACCGCCTCGAGCGCGTTGGTGGTTTTGCCCATGGCCGACACCACCACAACCAATTTTTCGCTGCCCGAGCAGACTATTTTTTGCAGATTGCGAACGCCAGCCGCATCGCGCACTGACGCACCGCCAAATTTGTATATTTTCATGAAATCAATTATCTAATTACTTAATTTCCAATTGCTTAATTAGTCGCAGACAATTTCTTGCTACTTGCTACTCACATCTTGCTACTTTTTTATCAGCATGGCATCGCCGTAAACGCCAAAGCGGTATTTTTCTTTCACGGCTTCATCGTAGGCGTGCATCACAAAATCGTAACCGCCAAAGGCGCAAGCGTTCATCAGCATGGTGCTGAATGGCAGTTGGAAATTGCTGATGAGTGCGTCGGCAGTGGTGAATTCGTAGGGCGGGAAGATGAAGCGGCTGGTCCAACCTTCGAAAGGTTTGATGTAGCCGTTCATCATCGAGGCGGTTTCGAGTGCGCGCAGCACGGTGGTGCCAACGGCGCAGACTTTATGCCCGTTCTCGTGCGTTTTGTTGAATTGGTCGGTGGCCTCTTCGTTCACAAACATCTGCTCCGACTCCATTTTGTGTTTCGTCAAATCCTCTACGTCGATGTCGCGGAACATGCTCAAACTGGCGTGCAGCGTAATGAATGTTTTGTTTATTCCCTTGATTTCCATGCGTTTAAGCAGCTCACGACTGAAATGTGCGCCTGCCATCGGGGCAACTATTGCGCCCTCTTTTGCAGCAAAAATGGTTTGGAAACGCTCGGCATCTTCTGGCTCCACTGGGCGTTTGATGTAGCGCGGCAGCGGCGTGGAACCAAGTCCGTAGAGCTCTTTTTTGAACACTTCGTGATCGCCATCGTACAAGAAACGAATGGTGCGACCGCGCGATGTGGTGTTGTCGATGACCTCTGCCACCATGGCCTCGTCGGGACCGAAATAGAGTTTGTTGCCGATGCGGATTTTGCGCGCTGGCTCCACTATCACGTCCCACAAAAATGTCTCTGGATTCAGCTCGCGAAGCATCATCACATCGATGTCGGCGCCAGTTTTCTCCTTCTTGCCGATGATGTGGTCGGGCGAGACTTTCGTGTCGTTGAACACAAAAAGGTCGTTTTCGTCGAATTCGTTGATTATCTCCTTGAAAATGTGGTGTTCGATTGTCCCTTTTGCCACATCAAGCACCATCAAACGCGATTCGTCGCGGTATTCGGCGGGGTACTGAGCAATCAGCTCTTCGGGTAGTTTGAATTTGAATTTAGAAAGTTTCATAATTATTATTTTTTTTTATTTTATTCCACGGAATTATTTTTGATTTTCTCGACCAAATCGTCGATTTTCCAACAGTCAGAAAGTTTGATGTCGCCCACGCGAGTGCGCTGCAATGCCGTGAGGTGTGCACCGCTGCCAAGTGCTTCGCCAATGTCGCGCGCCAAAGCCCGAATGTAGGTGCCTTTGCTGCAAACCACGCGAATTTGTAAAACGGGCAATTCAAAGTGCAAAACCTCCAATTCGTCGATGACCAAAAGTTTCGGCTTCAGCTCCACATCTTGTGCTTTGCGGGCGTAGTCGTAGGCGCGCTTGCCATCGATTTTTACGGCCGAATAGACGGGCGGCACTTGCCAAATTTCGCCACGAAATCGCGCCAAAACCTTGTCGACCAGCGCACGCGTGATGTGTTCGGTAGGGTAGTGCGCGTCAATCTCGTGCTCCAAATCGAACGATGGCGTGGTCGCTCCCAACTGCAGCGTAGCGATGTACTCTTTCACGCCGCTTTGCAACTCCTCGATGCGTTTGGTGGCGCGTCCTGTGCAGACTATCATCACGCCCGTGGCAAGCGGGTCGAGTGTGCCAGCGTGGCCCACTTTCAGCTTTTTCTTGCCTAGCGAACGGCACATTGCACCGCGCAGACGGTTCACCACATCGAACGAAGTCCAATGCAGCGGTTTGTCGACATAAATTATTTCGCCAACTTCAAAATCGAACATTGAATTATTGACTTATTGAATCATTTGGCGATTTTCTAGCACAGCGTCCAAATCAGTGCAAAAGCGCCAGCCAATGCGCAGTAGATGGCAAAATAGATGAGTTTGCCGCGTTTCACCAGTTCAATCATGAATTTGCAGGCGAAACAACCCGAGATGAATGCCGCCAAAAATCCGACAATCAACGCCGAAGTTGGCACCACATTGGTAACGGCCGCTGCGCTCTCCGAAAACATATCGATGACATCGAGCAGCGCCTCGCCCAAGATTGGCGGAATGACCATCAGAAACGAGAATTGCGCCAATTTTTCTTTGTTGTTGCCAAGCAGAAGTCCCGTGGCGATGGTGGTGCCAGAGCGCGAAAGTCCCGGCAAAACTGCCACCGCTTGCGACAGACCGATGATGAATGCGTCGCGCATCGAGATCTCGCTTTTCTGGCGCGGTTTGGCAAAATAGGCGAACGCCAGCAGGCAGGCGGTAACGATTAGGCAGACGCCAACAACCACCAATCCCGAGCCGAAAATGGCTTCGACTTTATCTTTGAAAAACACGCCAACAATGCCTATTGGCACCATCGAAATGAGAATGTTAACCACATATTTTGTGCCTGCGTTCCACTGAAATTTGAAAAGATCGCGGAAAAGCCACACAATCTCGCGCCACAGCACCACAATGGTACTCAGCACCGTTGCTACATGCACTGCCACAGTGAATGCGAGATTTTCGTCGCCTTCCATGCCAAAAATGGCTGCGCCAATGGCCAAATGACCGCTGCTCGACACGGGCAAATACTCGGTCAGTCCCTGAATTAGGCCTAAAATCAGCCCTTCGACCCAAGTCATTTGTTGCGATTTTTAGGTTTCCACATGATGGCCACAATCATTATCACAAAGCCCAGCATGCAGACTATTGGGGCCACGGTGACGCGCCTAAAACTGAATACATCGGGGTTGAAAGCGACCTCGGTCGATGAGCCGTACATCAGCACAAAGCCTAGCACAATGACGGCAAACGCCACGCCCATCAGAATAAAATTGATTTTTGAAAATGGGAATTTCATAATAGAGTTGAAAGTTTGTAAAGTCTAAAGTTGAAAGTTTTTAGTAGTTTCTAGTTGTTTGCCGAAATTGCGCTAGCAATTTCTGTTTATGATTTCATTGCTGCAATATTTGCTGTCGCCCTTCTTAATTCTAAATTCTTAATTCATAATTTGCTTTGTTGCCGCACTGTCCAGCACTCTTGCGAATTATTGTTCATTCTTCATTTTTTATTAGACGAAGAATAGGTCATCGGTTTTCATGCGAATATAACGGTTCACGGCACTGAGCGTGGCGAGCATCATTATCAGGAAACTGATGGCAAACACCACAACCACCACTGGTACAATTATTTTCCACGAATAGAGGTTCATCAATCCGCCAATTTCGGTCTGCACATAGTAGACTGCGCCGCCCAGCAAAATCAACGCCAAAAGTGCGGCTACAATGCTGTTCCCCGCGGCTCGACGCATGAATGGCGCACGAATAAATCGCGGGTTGGCTCCGACCAATTGCATGGTGTTTATCAGGAAGCGCTGCGAATAGACCGAAATACGTACAGTGTTGGTAATCAGTGCAATAGAGATGAAAAGCAGCACCAGCGCAATGCCAGCCAGCATCAGCGAGAGGCGGCTCACTTTTTGGTTTATCAGTTCCACCAAATCCTCTTGGTACACAAACTCGTCGATGCCCTGAAAAGTGGTCAGTTTCGTTTTTATCATCTCGATGCTGTCGGTGCAGGCGTAGTCGGCGTGCAGATAGACTTCGATGGAGGCGCGAAGGGGGTTGAATCCCAATAGCTCAGATGGGTCTTCGCCAAGACTTTCGATGTGTTCTTTCAGCGCGTCGTCTTTGCTGATATACTCGTAGCGTTTGGCAAAATCGCACACATCGAGATAGCGTTCGATGCGCGTAACATCGGCTTCGGTGGCGGTGTCGTGCAGCACTACCGACAGCGACACATGTTCTTTGGTGTCCTGCGCAATCTCTTTGGCAAAAGCCAGCAAAAATGCAATCAATCCGACCATGAAAAGCACCAACGCAATGCTGATTGTTGCCGTAAGGTGCATGTTGAAAAACGAATTTTTTCTTGGTTTGTATCCGCGAGCCATGTTGTAAAAACTTGTAAATCAGTATTTTATGCTAAAATCGCAACCTGCGCAATTTAGGTTGCAAATATAATACATTTGCACCCCCCTTGTCAAGAGGTTGAAGCAAAAATTTTGGAAAATGGCACAAAAAAAGTCCCCTCCAGCGATTGGACGGGACTAATTTTCGTTTTAGAACGATGGTTAGATGCGTTTTTCGCGAATGCGAGCGGCTTTGCCTTTGAGCTCGCGCAGGTAGTAGAGCTTTGCGCGACGCACTTTACCAACTTTGTTCACTTCGATGTTCTCGATGAAAGGCGAATCCATCGGGAAGATACGCTCTACGCCAACATTGTCCGACATTTTGCGAACGGTGAAACGACGTTTTGCGCCGTGGCCAGAGATTTTGATCACGATGCCGCGATACTGCTGTATACGCTCTTTGTTACCCTCTTTGATGCGGTAAGCCACCGTGATGGTGTCGCCACTTTTGAATGCGGGAATTTCTTTGCCTTGTGCAAACGATTCCTCGACAACTTTAATCAAGTCCATTGATTTAAGAATTTAATTTTTAAACGATTGTGCAGCATTCACGGGCTTCTCCACTCCACATCAGAGGCTACACGAAACAGGCTGCAAAAGTACAATTTTATTTTTATGCCGCCAAATGTTTTTCGAAGATTTTTTCGCGCCCGTTTTTCATCGAACTACGATTTTTGCCACTTTATCGCCACATTTCACAATGTAAACGCCTGTGAGTGAGCCGTTTTGCTTGGTTACATTGAGTCCCGTGAGGTCGAAAATTGTCATGTCATCTGGACCGATTATGGTCTTGTCGATTGCGAAAATGTTCAGCTCGTCGGCCGATACTGCGCTGATGGCGGTCGGCACTTTTTCGGTCATATTATAAGCGGTGTCGGTCTCCAAATCGTTCTCTTTGTTGTTTGGGTCGCGATCGGTGAAGGTGCAGAAAATTGGCAATACTTTGTCGAGTTTCCAACGTTTTTTGTTCGAATCGATGCAGTTGAGCACAATGTGGTAGTTGTACCAATGCTCGTTGTAGCGGCTCACGGGCGTGAGTGTGAAATCGAGCGAGGTGAGTTTGGCCTGCGTGCTGCCTTCGCTGCTCGGGAATTGAATGTACGAATCCGACGCTACCCAGCCTGCCATGGTCGATGCTGTCTCTTGTGAATAGTCGCCTGCAATGGAGGTCATGGTGGCGGTTTGTATCGCGGTCTCGATGCGTGGCACTGCGTCGTCACTTTCTGATTGATTCAGCCTAAGATCCCAGAAATAGAGGTTTTTTGTGAAATCGGAATAGCGTGCGTAGAGGTCGGCCTGCGCATAGTTGATGTCGAGCGTGTTCACCGACTCGTCCTCGCCCACGTAGCCTGCGCCATTGCCCTTAACATAAAGCACGGGACGCTGCATGTTGGTCTCGGTTTGGTAGAATTTGAAGCCGTGATCTTTCTGGTTGAACAGGAAATTGCCCACACCCGATTTTGTAACAATGTCGACGCCATATTCGCCTTGCCAAGTGAATTCCACATTGGTTTCGCCTTTCGAAAAGGTGATGCCGTTGTTTTTCGACACGCCAGCCAAGTAGTAGCCACCTGCGCCGCGGTCGCCATCGCCAGTGCAGCGAATGGAGCAGAGTTTGTCGTACGAGTGGTACTGATTGTGGTACAAAATGCACTCGTTTTCGGTGTAGTCACCCGAAATCTGCGTTCCGCTGAAATTCTCAATCAGTTCGTAGTTTTTGCCTGTGGCGTTCTGCCCATCGAAAATGTAGGCATTGTTGGCATATTCAGCCACAATCAGGAATGTGTCCTGAAATTCTGTGCCGATTTTGTCGAATTTCGTCACGCGCGTGTAAATGCCCGCCTGCGCGCCCAGCACCGACGCTGCAACGAGGAGTGAAAGTGTAAGTTTTTTCATGGTATAAAAGTTTTTTTGTTTCTAAGTCTTGCGCTTCGCGCAGTTTTTAGCTGCAGCCCGCATTCTTGCTACTTGCTACTTGTGTCTTGCGACTAATTTGACTTGCAAAATTACAAAAAATCGCTGACTTTGCAACTTATTCATAAAAAAGCTGTAACTTTGCCTTTCGATAATTTGAAATTTGAAATAATTTTGACCATGAAAAAATCACTACTTCTCTCTTGCTTGATGCTGATGGGCGTAAATGCCTTCGCATTCGATGCTTACAAAGATTCGACCGTACTCACAGGTGCCGATATGGCCGCTGTGAAGTCGAACGTAAATGGCTACCAAAACTACACCATGACCGATGCGCGTGGCTTTGAGTACACAGGTCTTGTGCTGATTAATGATAATACGCACGGTCAGTATTTGCAACTTAGCAATTACACAAACACACAAAAATCGTGTCTTACGCTGCCCGATGTTGGTTTCCCAATCGAGAGCGTGTCGTTGGATGTTACTTACACCACGGGCGAAGATCAGGCTGTTGCTAATCGTAGTATCTATTTGATGCCCGCCCCATCGACTGATCATAAGGACACCGTGAATGCCATTGCAAAATGCAATATCGGCTCGGAAGGCACGCGCCACATCGATTTGGTGGTGGCATCGCCCAAAGAGACGCAAGCCACGCTGCAAATGTGCAAAAATGGTATTGCTATTTGGAATGTCACCATCAGATGGACTGTAACTGGTGAGTTGGCATGCAAAAGTCTGAGCATTGTGCCTGACGAACTCACGCTGTCGGTTGGCGAAAATGGTCAGTTAAACACCAAGACGCAACCTGCAAACGCCTCTGAATCAATCACTTGGAAATCGCTTGACGAAAGTCTTGCTACTGTAGCCGATGGCAAAGTTACTGGCATTGCCGCAGGCGAGGTGAAAATAGTTGCAACTGCCGCAAGTGGCGCAACCGACACGGCAGTGGTTACCGTTCGTTCGAAGGCTACTGCGGTAAGCATTTGCGTCGATTCCGAAGAGGTCGACACCATTACTATGTATGCCGATGTTACGGGCAGCATCTACGACACCGAAACGCTTGGTGTGATGTTTGAACCAGATGGCGCATATGTTGAGACGGTCACTTGGAAATCGCTCGATGAAAACATTATTACCATTGACTCGAAGGGCTATGCAATTTCGCAAAATCCTGGTAAAACGCAGATCGTTGTAGAGTCGGCTTCGGGCTTGACCGATACTTGCGTTGTGATAGTGAACGGCAAACACATGCCCGAGCAGGTTATCATCAACAAACAAGAACTGCAACTCGAAAAAGGCGGTTACATCACGCTTTCGGCCACGGTTCTGCCCGATGATTTGGAGGAAGATTTGAAAGATGTCGACTGGAGTTCGCTCAACGAGCGTGTCGCCACAGTGAGCGATCGCGGCTATGTGCAAGCCGTTGGTAGCGGCATCACCTACATCGTGGCATCGACCTACAATGGCTTGAGCGACAGTTGCCGCATAACCGTGGGTAGCACCGAAATCACTGGCGAATATTATGTGAAAGTCACCAAGTCGCTCGACAACTGGAATGGTCGCTACTTGATAGTTTGCGAAGACGAGAGCGTGGCGCTGAATGGCGGTCTCGACGAGTTTGATGTGGCTAGCAACACCGTGAAAGTGAGCATTGCCGACGAGGCTATCGCTGCCACCGAGGCCATGCACGCTGCGAGTTTCGATCTGTTCAGAGTGGGCGAACAATACAGCATTCGTGGCGCTAGTGGAAAATATATTGGCTACAACGCTGCCGAAACAACCTATCAAAACAAAAACGGTATTCAAACCAGCGATGAGCGCCTGCTGAACGAAATCAGCCTCGATGACCTCAACGCAAAAATCATTGGCGAAGATGGTTCGCAACTGATGTACAACTCTGACGCAGCCGCTTCGGGACGCACGCTGCTGTTCCGCTACTACGCTAATCCTGCTTCGGTCGAGACGCTGCTGCCAATTCAACTCTACCGCTATGTGGGCAACAATACCGCGCTCGTTCAGACCGAAATTGACGGTCTCTACACCATCGATGGTCGCGTGGTTTGCAATGGTGAATTCCGCATTTTCACCGTCACTGGCATAGATGTTACCAGCATGAATGGTCAGCTGAATGGCGTTTATGTGGTGAAGACCGACGACGCAGTGCAGAAGGTGGTTGTTCGTTAAAACTCCTCTTAGTCCCCTCAGAGAGGAGGAATTGGTAAGCAATATAAAACGGCTTTCAAGATTTTGGGAGCCGTTTTTTGTGCCTTTATTGTGATGGAAAAATAAGCTGATTTAAATCTGCTTATTTGGGAAATGTGCTATAATTGTTTGAAAATCAGAATTTTATAACGGAAAAATAAGCGGGCGATAATGGCATTGGGCTATTTGTCGCTCGTTCCTGTTTCTGTTGCTTGAGCTTCTTTTTCGGCTTTCTTTTGTGCCTTTTCGGCTTGGCGTTTGGCGCGGCGTTCGGCACGCTGAGCACGTCGTTCGGCGCGGTCTTTTTTGTCCTCGGCAATGTTTTTCTTCCAACTTTCAATTAGGTCTTTGCCCGAATCGAAATTCTCGCGATAAACTAGACCGATGCCCTGCGTGGTCAAGCCCGTTTTGAACTCATTGTAGTCGTTGGTGTGGGTGTAGGCTTTGGCGCTGAGCTTGCCCGATTGTATCAGTTTGTATTCGAAATCGAAGTCGCCAATGAACTTGGAGGCCGACAGGTTGTCGTCGCGGTAACCCACATTGCCGTTGATGCTGATGCGGTTGTTGGGCGTGTAAAGGAAGTTGAATTCGTACTCGTTGCTTACGCTTTCGCCGAGGTCGGTGCTGCGGAAGTTCACACCAAAATTCCAGTTGTCGAACATCTGCGATGCCCAGTTGTTGAGTTGCGCCGACACGGTTGACGAGGCTACAGCCAGCAGATCATCTTGAGTGAAAATGACGCCAGTGCTCTTCATGGTTTCGGGCGTGAAGAATTTGCCCAGAACGAGCAGATAGATGATTTCGCGTGTCATCATCTCGTCGGTGCTGATGGTGGTTTTCAGTGCGCGATTTAGTTCATCGTCGGAGTTTGGCAGGTTCAAATCGAATTTAATGTTCGGGTTCGACAGGTTGCCAGTGAGGTTCAGCAGGCACTGCACGGGCACTGTGGTGCGGTTGCTCGACTGCAGATAACTCTGATCCAAAACATCGAGCAGCGAGGCGTTCAGTTGGTAGTAGCCATCGATGTTGACGCGCGGATTCACGGGATCGCCCGACCAATCGACGGTGCCGCCCTGTTTCACTTTGAATTCTTTGCGAATGGCCTCTTGGAACGAGAAACGATACGAACCTTGCTCAATTTCGTAGTTACCGTAGAGTTTGAATTCGTCGGTTTGGTCGTTGTATTCCATGCGCAAATCGCCTTCGCCAGTGGCTTTCAGTACATCGCCCGACTTTGGATCGATGTAGATCATCACCTCGGCATTGGGTGTGACGTGCGCCAAAAGGTTCAGTTTCAGCACCGACTCTTTTTTCTCGGCGGCTTGCGCGTAGGGATCGATGGTGGGCTGTGGCGTTTCGGCTTTTTCGTGGCTGACGAACGAGATGAACGAGTTTTCGGAAGCTACCGAGGCGCCAATTGGCACAACCAGTCGCGTGCGGCGTTCGGTGGTGGCATTCACAAAAATATCGGTGTGTTCGCTGGTGCCGCTAATCACCGCATTGCCCGTGGCATAGGCCGTTCCGTAGAATGTGTCGTTGTCTTTGGCAGTGGTGTTCAGCGCTTTGAAATTCTTACAATCGATGTCGATTCGGTAGTCGAGATCGTCGAAATAGTGGTGCGTTATCAGACCATTCAGTTTTGCGTGATTGCCCTCAGTATCGAGCACATCGATGTCGTGCATGATGATTTGCGTGGGCGTCATGCGAATGGAGTCGTTGAAGAAGAATGTGGCACCCAGAAAATCGATGCTGGCTTGCGCATTTTCGGCCATGGCATCGAGCGTTACAAGCACCTGTTTTTTGCGCGTGTTGCCGTAGACATGCACATCGCCGCTGGCTGTGCCGCGAATATCTTGCAAGATGTTTGCCATGAACGGTTCGATGAATTTGATGTCGACATGCTCGGCGTGGAATTTGAGATCGAGCGAATCGTTTGGAATGAAATAGCCGCCATCGACCACCACGGTGGTGTCGCGCGCATCGTTCAGAACGGTGCCAGCAAAGGCGATATTTTTGCGATCGTTTTCCCACCACGACGAGGCATCGATTCGACCCAAATAGGTGTCGTTGAAACTGAAATTGTCGCCACTCACTTCGGCTTCGATTATGGGCGTAGCAAAGGCGTTGCGCACCTGCCCGTGGCCCGACACGCGTCCGCCAAAATCGATCTGGACATTCGATGGAATGAGTGTGCTGATGAAAGCTAAATTGATGTCCTGCAGGTCGAGTTCAATCATGTCGCCTTCGTCTTTTGATGCCACGCCATCGACAAAAATGTGCTGCCCCTCATTCGATTCGATGCGCAAATCTTCGACTGTAACTTGCTCAAAATCAGTGTTTATCTCGGCCGTGCTGATGTCGAACGGAATGTTTTGCAGCATGATTTGTGTGGGCAGAATTTTGGTGTCGGCATGCAGATGTTCGTCGGCGCGATAGAGGTGTGTGCGCAGCAGAAATTCGCCAGCGTGCATTATTTCGGTGCTGGTGTTGTACCATTGCAGGTGCGTGCCAACGGTGTCGTTGCGCCCAGCGAGTTCCACCACGCAGGTGATGGTGTCGTTTTTGCGCGTTATGGTGCGCCCGCCAACTTCGCAGTTGATGCGTTTGTTTTCGTTGTCGGCAAAGACATAAAGATCGTTGAAACGGCTTGTGCCGTTGTTGTTGCGCAGGCGAGGCACGTTGGCGGCAATGTAGAAGTCATCGTCGACATCGCTGTAATGCCCTTCGGCCGTGATGGGTTCGGTGGTGAACCAGCCTAGCGTGAGTGCGCGCGAGAGGTCTTCGGTGCTGCCAACTTCGAGGTTGAAATCGAAATTATTTTCTGATTTTGTGGCGTGCGTTTCGCCGTCTTTTTTCAAGATTGGATAGTAGCGTTCGGCCGTGGCGAGCAGGCTTTGCTTCAGTTCGGTGAGCGTGTAATTGCCTCGTACATAGCCATTTACGAGGTTCGATTGCAGCGTCAGGCTGTTGGTCGCACCCACATTCGAGTTGAAAATGAGCGTTTGCAGATAGAAATCGTCGTCCTCATCGTTATCCAGAAAAAGATTGCGCAGCGTGACATTTCCTGCCATGTGATCGATGTCTGGACCATTGAAATTTGAGCTGATTTCGACCGAAGCGATCAGGTTTTCGTTGTTATCGATGAGGTGTAGTGCATATGGTCTGAAATGGTCGATGTTGGCGGTGAAATCGAAGATGTTTTCGCTCTTGTTCCAGTCGACGCGACCATCGAAATCGAACTTCAGATTTGGGTCGTCCATGGCTATCTGGCCGTTGAAAGTGCGGTTGGTGTAAGCGCCCGCAATGTCGATGTTTTCGTAGGTGTAGCCGCGGAAAGTTATCTGGTCAATCACAAGGTCGGACTGCACTTTCAGTGGCGATCCTTTACGCAGATGCAGCTTGGTATCGACATCGAACGCCACATCGCCAAGTTGCAGTTCGGCGGGCGTTATCAGCCCCAACTGAAAGCGTTTTGTACGCACGCAACCGTCCATTTCGAGATTTGTCAACTCGTTGGTTACCTGCAGGTTAACATCAGTATTGATGGTCCCAGCGTTGGTTTTCAGCTTGCCTTTCAAATCCATGTTTTGCGGATAGCCTTTGATGCGTCCGCTGTAGCGACAGCGCCCGAGTTTGTGCGTCTCTTGCGGCAGCGTGACGGGCTGTTGCGTGATGCTTGCCACCAAATCCTGCACTGCGGCGGCTGTAAAACTGATTTCGTTCACGCGTGCATCGGTGAAAGTGTTCTGCACATCGGGCAATCCCACAAAATCGAAGTCGCCATCGAAGGCGATGCCTGTGCCGTATTTCACTTTCAGATGTTTGGCGTGCAGGTCGCCGATGGTGCCGCGCAGGTCGCCCGACAGCGTGCAGCCGCTGCGCATTCTGGCGAAGGCTGGCACAAACGCTTGCAGGTCGGGAAAACTGACGTGCGATTCGTTCAGTCGCGTGTTTATCTGCGCGTTGCCGGTGGTTACAAATTTGCGCAATTCGTCGAAATCTACAATTATCGAGTCGAAATCGATGGTGGAATTTGGCAGGCTCAGGTTCAGATCTTCGGCCACCAGCAGCGTGTCGTTGAGTGTGGCGGCAGCGGTGATGTTTGAAATTTCGAAGCCCGATTTTTCCTTCAGGTTGAATTCGCTGATGCCCGCTGTGATGTGGTGGTTGCGCTCCATCACAAAATGCACTACTGTGCTCAGATCGTTCACGCAAATGTGCCGCGCATCGAAGGCCGATTCGGCATTTCTTTTCTGAGCCAACGCATTGTCGAGGGTGAATTGTCCGTGGCAAATCTCCACGCGCTCGAACCGTAGCACGCCATCGAAATTGGTGCTGTCGGGTGCCAAGTTTGTCAGAAAATCGAAGTTGGTGCTGCCGTCGTCGTCGATGCGCATTTTTACGCGTGGCTGCACAAGTTCTATCGACGGAAAGACGATTTCGCCGTGCAGAAGTCGCCAAGTACCCATGCGTCCGCTCAGTTCGTCGGCTGCCAAAAGCGTATCGCCCGAAAGGTCGGCAACGAAGATGTTTTGCAGTTTTACGCGCCCAAAAATCGTCAAATCGACATGCCCAATTTGCACCGTTGTTTCCAATTTTTCTTCGAGCACATCGGTAATTTTATGCACAACAAAATTTTGTATCTTGTTGATATGCAGCAACATAACTGGTGCGACGAGCAACAAAACGATGCTTGCCACAACAATTAGCACTATTTTTGCCGATTTTTTCGTACCTTTGCGATTTTAACTCGCAAATGTAATGTTTTTTTGAAAAAACTGCAAATTGCACGATTTTGGCGCAGTGTTTTTGACGAAATGCGCCAATTTGGAACTTGAAATTTGGAATTTGAAATGATAACTATCCTTGGAATTGAGTCGTCGTGCGACGACACATCGGCCGCCATCATTCGCGACGGCTATCTTTTGTCGAATGTAACGGCTAGTCAGGCTGTTCATGAGGCGTATGGTGGCGTGGTGCCAGAGTTGGCGTCGCGCGCGCATCAGCAAAATGTGGTGCCAGTGGTTCACGAGGCGCTCAAGCGTGCGGGTGTGGATCGAAATGAGTTGAGCGCGGTGGCGTTTACGCGCGGTCCTGGGCTGCTTGGATCGCTCATGGTTGGCACATCGTTTGCCAAAGGTTTGGCGCTGTCGCTTGGTATTCCGCTGATCGATGTAAACCACCTGCAGGCGCATGTTTTGGCGCATTTCATCAAAGAAAAAGGTGCCGAAAATCGTCAGCCAGAATTTCCATTTCTTTGCCTGCTTGTGTCGGGCGGAAATTCGCAGATTGTGTTGGTGAAAAAATACAACGACATGGAGGTTATTGGGCAAACTATCGACGATGCGGCTGGCGAGGCGTTCGACAAATGCGCCAAGGTGATGGGGCTTCCGTACCCTGGTGGACCAATCGTCGACAAGTTGGCAAAAGAGGGTAATCCGCTGGCTTTCCAGTTTGGCAAGCCGAATATCGCGGGCTACGACTACAGTTTCAGCGGTTTGAAGACCTCGTTTCTTTATTTTTTGCGCGATCGTGTGGCCGAAAATCCCGATTTTGTGGAGCAGAACAAAAATGACCTCTGTGCATCGCTGCAAAAAACGGTCGTCGATATTCTGATGAAAAAACTCGAACTCGCAGTTAAGAATCTGAAAATCAATCGTGTAGCGGTGGCGGGCGGCGTCTCGGCCAATTCGGCTTTGCGGGCTGCGTTTCTCGAGCGTGCCGAGCGCAAAGGTTGGCAGGTTTTCATTCCGAAATTCTCGTACACCACCGACAATGCCGCTATGGTGGGCATTACGGGCTATTTCAAATACCTCGATGGCGACTTTTGCGACATCTCGCTGCCGCCGTTTGCGCGGGTGAGCATTTGAATTTTGAGATGACGAACCTAACATGGCATTATTGCCAATAAATTGCAGACGCATCGCAGTAAAAAAATGACTCTTGAAACTCTAAAACAGCAACTTTTGCCTTACCGCGGCGTGATACGCTTTGCGGTGGTGCTTGTGGTGGCGCATTTTCTTTGGAAATTCACCATTGTGGGCGATGAGTGTGGCGGCGAAGTTACGCTCTTTGGCTGCAACATTACTGCGCCGTTCGATTTCATGTGCGCCCACATTGCGCAGACGGTTTACGCCATTTTGCTGTTTTTTGGCTACGATGTTACGCTCAGCGACACTTTTTTGCGTTTCGCCAACGGCAATAGTGTGGGCATTATTTGGGCGTGTTCGGGTTTAAAACAGATGTTCATTTTTGCTTGCATTCTTATCACGGCGCGCGGTCCGTGGCGACACAAGTTGTGGTTTGTGCCGATGGGCGTGGTGGCATGTCATGTGGTGAATGTGTTGCGCATTACGCTGCTTTCCATCATCGTCTGCCATCGCCCCGAGTGGTTCGATTTGATGCACGAGCACATCACCAAATACCTTTTCTACGCCATTATCTTTTTCTTTTGGGTTTGGTGGGAAGAACGGTTTAATAAGGGGAAAGAAGGGGAGTGAGAATTCCCGCAAAAATCTCGGCACAAAATTTGCAAAATTCACAAAAAAACGCTATCTTTGTGTTTTAGTTTAGAGGTGAAAGGTGAGAGTTTATAGGTGAGAGTTTATAGGTGATAGGTTAGAGGAATAATATAACTGCAAAATTTGTGGGTATCCTTTCAATCTGAAATTTGAAATTTGAAATCTGAAATATCTTTGATTATGAAACGAATTCTGACAATCGTCTGCTGCTTGGCAGCAACGGTGGCTTGCATGGCCGTTGGTAAGGTCAAAGCCGACAAAGACACGGAGCAATTCCGTTACGAAATTGAATGCGCTGGCAACGGCGCGCAAGGCTCGTACTTGGTGCGCGTGTGGACCTACACCAAAAACGCCAAATCGAGCAACGCCATCAACCAATGCAAAAAAAATGCGGTGCATGGCATCATCTTCAAAGGCTACACGGGCGGCAATGGTTGCGTAGCACAACGTCCGCTAGCTGCTACGCCTGGCGTCGAGGCTGAACATGCCGAGTACTTCAAACAGTTTTTTGCCGATGGCGGTGAATTTCTGAAGTATGTGCAGGTAACCGATGGTACGCAAGAGACCGTGAAATTCGGTCGCGAATACAAAGTGGGTGTCGTGGTGACGGTGGCAAAAGATGCGCTGCGTAAAGCCTTGGAACAAGCGGGCATCATTCGTTCGCTCGGTAGCGGATTTTAATTGATAATGAATTTGTAACTTTTTGAAAAATCAATAGATTATGAAGCATTCGTTTGTAAAACTTTTGGCGTGCGTGGGCATTTTGGCTGCATTCACAGCGTGTGGCTCGCGCAAGTCGCAGGCCTACTACGACTACAAAACGCAGTACATCGCCACCGAACTCGATGGCTCGTACACGGTGCGTTCGTGGGGACGCGCTCGCAACGCTGCCGACGCTTTTCAGCAGGCGCACAAACAGGCAGTGTACGATGTGCTTTTCACTGGATTGACGCCCGCTAGCAGCAATCTGCGCCCTGTGAAAGCCCTTGTGCTCGAGGTGAATGCGCGCGACAAATATGCCGACTATTTCAACGCATTTTTTGCCGATGGCGGCGCCTATACCAAATTCAGCTCGGTGAAAGAACGCCGCTGGTCGTCGAGCCGCTGGTCGCGCACCGAATCGCAAAGCGTGTGCGAAACCACTGTGTGCGTTTTTGCCTCGGAACTGAAAAAACAACTCATCGAAGATGGAATTATCAAACAAGAATAAAACTTTTACGACTATGAAAATGAAACGATATGCAACAATCGCCGTTGGGCTGCTGGCCGCAACCATGGCGTTTGCACAAGCCAAAAAACCAACCATCATGGTGGTGCCGTCCGACCTCTGGTGCAATCAAAACGGATATGTGCAAGAGATTGATAATCAGGGAACTAAGATGATTATTCCTGATTATTCGGCAGCATTGCAGAGCGATGTAAATCTGAAACTCGCCATCTCGACCATCAACGATCTGATGAGTGAGCGTGGATTTCCGCTGAAAGACCTCGAAGCCACCATCAAATCGATCCAGCAAAGCACGGCTGAGGACAACATGACGGTGAGTAAAACTTCGGGTGCCGAATTGGCCGAAAATGCAGTCGATCGTCTGCGCCGCACAGCCAAAGCCGACATCATCATCGAACTGACTTGGGACGTGGAGACGCAAGGCCCGAAAAACATCTTGACCTACATCATGGAGGGCAAAGATTCGTATACCAACAAGAGCATAGGCAGTGCCAATGGCGTGAGCGCGCCGTCGTTTTCGGCTACTGTGCCAGAACTGCTGCACGAGGCTGTGTTGGCTCAGATAGACAATTTCAATGCGCGTCTGCAAAACTATTTCGACGACCTGTTTGCCAACGGTCGCGAGGTAGCGCTTGAGGTTCGCGTGTTCGACAATGGCTCTGGCATCGACCTTGAGACTGAATACGATGGCGTGGAATTGGCCGAGATTATAGATGATTGGATGGCGCAAAACACCGTTGAAGGGCGTTTCAGCAAACTCGATGGCAGCGAAAACCTGCTGCGCTACGAGCAAGTGCGCATTCCGCTCTACAAAACCAACGGCGTGGCGCTCGATACCGAGAGTTTCGCCCGTCAACTGCGCAGCTTCTTGCGCAAAGAGCCTTATTCGCTCACTGTTAAAATTATGAATCGCGGTTTAGGAAAAGCCGTCTTAGTGATAGGAGAGAAATAAAATGAAAAAGATTCTGTTTTTTATGGCGGTTGTGGCCATTGCTTGCACCGCCAATGCTCAAGCCATAGGCGAAAAAGGCTCGTCCATCGCACTCACAGTCATTGTCGAAGACCTGCCCGATCCGTTCCCCGCTACTGCCAAAGTGCAGTTGACCAACAAGCTGAACGCGCTGATGACGCAAAATGGTATTGCTTCGGCCGATGTGCTGAATCGCTTTTTCCTGACGGCCATCGCCACGCCGCTCACCAAAGATGTGGTGGCTGGCCCGCCCACGCAGATAGCGCAAAACATGGAAGTAGCGTTCTACATTGCCGATTATTACGATCAGAAAGTGTTCGCTACCGCAGCGGTAACGGCGCGCGGCGTGGGAACCAACGACAACAAATGTTATCTCGATGCTATTCGCCATATCAATCTGAATTCGCCTGAACTGAAAAAGTTTGTGGAGCAGGGCAAAGTGAAAATCATCGATTACTACAATGCCCAAGCCGATGTGATAATGGCTCAAGCCAAGTCGCTGGCTTTCCAGAAAAATTACGAAGAGGCGCTATGGAAACTCTCTGGCATTCCGTCGGAGTGCGAAAAATATGCGCAGACTTTGGAGTTGACCAACCAGATTTATCAGCAATACATCGACTATTTGTGCGATGTGAACCTTGCAAAAGCCAAATCTGCTTGGGCAGCTCAGCAAAATTCCGATGGCGCTGCTGCCGCTGGTGAATTCCTGTCGCAAATCTATCCCGATGCCAAATGTTATGCCGATGCCGAGGTGCTTTACGCTGAAATCAAAGCAAAAGTTTTGGACGATTGGAAGTTCGAGATGAAGAAATATCAGGACAGCGTCGACCTTGAGGCGCAACGCATCGAGGCGGCTCGTGCTGTGGGCGTGGCTTATGGCGAAAATCAACAGCCAACCACCACCAACGTGGCGTGGGTTCGCTGATTCTCTGAATTTGAAACAAGGATTTTGTGGGGGCGTGGCATGCTGCGTCCTCACAAATTTTCAAAACAAACGATTCCCTAATGAAGAAAATTTTTTTACTCTTGCTCGCTTGTCTGCCAGCGTTTTGCTCTATTTTTTCAGAAAATGCCAAATCGAATGGCGAATTGCGCGAATACGATCGCAGTTCGTTGGCCACAATGATGGTTTATCACAGCGATGACGAGTTTGGCAAAGATATTTACGAGGCGTTCGATTCGGTGCCAATGCCCGACAAATACAACGATCACAACTTTGGTTATCGTGTCATTTTCAACGACAGCATTCAGGGCGTGGTGCGCAAAAAACGTGGTCTGATCAAGGCCGATTATGGCAAAACGCTCACTTCGTCCGACATCAAAAAAAATGCGAAAGCGCTTGAAAAAGTTTTGAACGATGCCGAATGCGCTAAATATATCATTGCGAAATGGTTCAACCTTCAGGGCAACGATGTGAACGACGCTACATTTGACGTGTCGCTGGTGCAGGAGCGCGGACAGTACAACGCCACCGAAATGGACGTGGCCATTGCGCAGCAGTCGGCTCGCGGTTTAGCCATGCTTTCCGACGCGGGTGAAGATTTGATTGGCAACACCTTTATTCTTGTGAACGATATCACCTACGTTACTGCCGAAGAGCGCGCCGCCGCAGCCAAAGTGGCAATGAATGTACTTGGCGCCATTTTCGACGGATTGTTTGGCGGTGATTCGGGCAGTCAGATGGCGGCTGCAGCGGGCGAAGTGGCCGATAGTTTCACGGGGTTCACGGTGCGCACCCACTCGTATCTGTTCCAGCTCGATTGGAACGATTCCATCGCTGCCATTTTCTACAAAAACTACTACACCTCGACGCCCAATGCCGAAAAAGTGGGGAATTTCTTGCTCGATAGCACCTCGTTTCGCCTGAAATATGTGGCGCACGAATACGAATTCGACGCAAAATCGACCCTGAAAGGCAAATACGATCGCAAAGACTTGATAAAAATTGTCTGCGCCCGCTCGATGGACAAAAACATTGCCGCGTTGCAGTTGCAGTACGAGGATTTTAAGGTGAAAACGCCCGTCTATGATGTCGTCGTCGATGGCAAAAAAACGCGTTATGCTGCCAAAATCGGTCTGAAAGAGGGCATCAGCGAAAAGAGTAAATTTCAGGTGGTGCAGCGCATTGTCGATCCCGAAACCAATCGCACCAAATACAAATATGTGGCGACGGTGAAGCCTGTGAAGGGCAAGATTTGGGACAACCGCTACATGGCTGCCAGCGAGCACGACGAAGGCTCGGAGCTTACCTATACTACTTTTGAAAAGACTTCGGGCGGCGAAATTTTGCCGGGCATGCTCCTTATCGAAGGAAAATACAGAAAGGTGCAGGAGTAATTTTGCATCAAGATACAAAAAACGCCCTCCAAACAAAATTGGAGAGCGTTTTTTTATCGATTAAACGCTGATTAAATCAGGTTCAATTCTTTCAGAGTGGCAACATTGCCTTTGACTGATTT
>CAVHRT010000011.1:0-3063 GCA_963638355.1 Flexilinea sp.
ATTTCGCAGAAAAACATTTACTACTGATAATCAGGTAGTTAGCATTTTTTCTGGCAGATTTTTGCCCGTTTCCCGATTTTTTTTCGTAACTTTGCAAATGATTTTGTAAATAGGGGGAGATTATGAAAGAACCTGTAAAAGTTTTATTTATTGCGCAAGAATTGACGCCGTATTTGCCTGAAAATGAAATGGCTAAAATCTGTCGCGAGTTGCCGCAATACATTCAAGAACAAGGCTGCGAAATTCGCATTTTCATGCCTGCTTATGGTGTAATCAACGAACGGCGCAACCAACTGCACGAAGTCCAACGACTCTCGGGCTTGAACATGATAATCGACGACAACGACCACCCGCTCATCATCAAAGTGGCGTCGATTCCATCGGTACGCATGCAGGTCTATTTCATCGACAACGAAGAATTTTTCCGCCGCCGCGGCACCTCAGTCGATGCCGGGGGCAACGAGTACGACGACAACGACGATCGCATGATCTTCTTCGCCCGCAGCGTGCTCGAGACCATCAAAAAACTGCGCTGGACACCCAACATCATTCACTGCCACGGCTGGATGACATCGCTCGTGCCGCTCTATCTGCGCACAGCCTACGGCGACGACCCATTCTTCGAAAACGCCAAAGTGGTCTACACCGCCTACGACAACGTTTTCCACAAAACTTTTGGCACACAGTTTGCACAACACGCTCTGACTAAAGGCGTTACGCCCGAAAATGTTTCGACCATTGCCAACGCGCCAGTGGGCTGCGACGAGGTTACACGCCTCGCCTTCCGCTATGCCGATGTGGCCGATTCGGGCTGCGAAAGCATGGACGCAACGCTCGAAAAATTGGCCCAAGCCGAAAATCGCACTTTCACACCATTCGAGGAGGATTTCCGCCAAAAATATCTGCGCGTCTATGCCGATATTGATAGGGTGTTCCGCGATTTGTAATTGACAATTTCTTTAGGTAAAAAACAGAGTCTAGGCTTGGTTGATGTTCCATTCAGAAATGAGAGTTTTTTTGATACCATAAAATCCAGTTTCGCGCATTAAACTCGTCAACTTTTCAACTCGTCAACTTTTCAACCAAAATTCTTGCGACTTGCATCTTGCTACTTGCTACTAATTTGCGTGAAACGCCACGCTACAAAAATATGAAACGAATTTTTTCTGATCGCTTTTGCCAATTTCGCTACACATTGGCACTTTTTGTTGTGCTAGTGGCTGTAGGTTGCACCGACACCGAAAAAACAGGTCTTGTGGTGCAGCCCGACGACGACCGCATTCTTGTGTTTGTCGATACTTTTGGCGTTACGGCTAACGAGAGTTACAACAATGTGATATCGGCACAATGCGACACCGCAGCCATGGCTCTTGGCGAATTCTACAGCGAGCGCTACGGCAACACCAAAGCCGAACTCTTGGTGCAGTTGGCGCCGCCTATCGGCTATGAATTTGCGCCCGACTCGCTCAACCCAACGCCCGACTCGCTGGTGCTTTACATGTACTACGATTCCTATTTTGGCAGCAAAACGGCTCCTCTCGAAATCAGCATCTACGAGATCAACAAAAAAGCCATCGACTACAACACCACCTACTACAGCAACCTCGATGTGTCGGAATTCACCGACGAATCGGTGCTGATGGGACGGCGCGTCATCACTTCGGTGGATCAAACTTTGGCAGATTCGGTGCTCGAATCGGATGACTACGTGCCTTCGTTCCGCTACAAATTTTCCGATGAACAGATGAACCGCTTCTTCTCGATGCCACGCAGCGCCTACGAATCGTACGAAGCCTTCACCGACGAATTCAAAGGGCTCTACATCACCACGAAATATGGCGCATCGACCATGATCTATTTCAACCAAATATCGTTGAAATTGTTCTACCACTACACGCGCCCATCGGTTGGCGACACGCTAAATACTTCCATCATTTTCCCTGCCAACCGCGAAGTGCGCCAACTCAACCACTTCACGCATGGCGAATTTGTGGCCGATTCGCTATCCGACGACAGTCTGCTGCTTGTGAAATCGCCCGCTGGACTCTATCCACGTGTGCATATTCCCATTGGAAAAATGCGCGCCGCCATTCGCGACTCCATTGACGACCGACTCTACAATGTGAACAGTGCTGTGCTCGAAGCCGAAATTGCCGAGACCGAAGTCGGCACGCTGCCGCTGCAAATGCCATCTGCTCTACTTTTGCTTCGCGAATCGCAATTGGAGAAATTTGCCATCGACGACTACACGCCCACAGCCAACGACTCGCTGGGTGCAGTGGCCATCTACGACAGCGATCGCAATCTCTATCAGTTCGATCTTGCCTATCTGCTCACCTACGAAGTGCGCGACAACTACGACCGCACCGACGATGTGGAAACTTTCGCCATTGTGCCATGCAAGGTAATTTACAGTTCATCGGGCGACATTCAGTCGGTAGTTCCACTGCGGCAATTGAGCGGCATCAGCCTGCGTAGCGCCAACAATCAAACATCGCCGCTGCGCATCAAAATGATTTACAACGGATTTTAGATGAAACGATTTTCTGTAATTATATGGTGTCTGCTAGCAACGGCAGGCATGGCTTGCGCCAACGATAGCATCAGCACACGCTATGTGAAAGGCGAATTTATCAGCTACTGCTCTATCGATGCAGCTGCGCCAAAAGCCGTGGGCGATTCCATTGTGGAAGATTTGGTCGATCAGATAACATCGGACTACGAGCAACTGTTTTCGTGGGCTTTCAAAGGGCTCGGACAGCAAGGCGAAGACGATGTACGCGACGAAGTGGTAGTGCTTGTGAAAGAGTCGCATTTTGACAGATTGTCAGGAAAATGCAACATGGTAGTCGACATAGAAGTGCCGCACGTAACCTCGTTCCGCGATGTGCCAGTCGACAGTAAAGTGCTGATTTCCAACCCCGACGATGCCACCACGCGCGTCGATGTCGATATCTACTACTCCAACGCTGTGCTGAAAAAAGCCTATGGCATATTTTTTGTAAAAGCAATCGACGAGGACCACATCGAAATGAGCGTCGAAGTGCATGTGCGTTTTGGTTG
>CAVHRT010000011.1:3073-32062 GCA_963638355.1 Flexilinea sp.
TTTCATCACACAACGCCGTTTCCGCAACATTTTCGAGTGGCGCGAACAAGGTTTCATGAACAATCTGAAAGAAGAAGCACTGCGCAGAAAATCAGACGGCAATCGTTGATTTCACCGATTCATCAATTCAACGATTAAACAATTCAACGTTTCAACGAAATTATGAGTGACACACCAAATAAATATTCCGAACATCTCAATCAAGTGTTCAAATACAGTCGCGAGGAGGCGGCTCGACTGGGCAACAACGAGGTGATGCCAGAGCATTTTCTCTTGAGTCTACTTCGAATAAATGCCACAGCCGTAGGACTTCTACGCACTTTTCAAGTTGATTTTGCCCAATTGAAAGACGAGATTGAAAATGCCATTCGCACACGCCGTTCTGTAGTGTTGCCGAACACGCTTTCGCTCGCTGCCGACCGCGTTTTGCGTTTCATCGATCTGGAATGTCGCGCCACTTCGTCGGTTACGGCCGACACGCGCCATCTGCTTTTGGCACTGCTCAAAAATGGCGAAGGAGCGGCTTTCGAGGCACTCACCAGCCAAAATGTTACCTACGAAAAAGTGCGCGCCAAAGTCATCGAGCGCCGCGATGTGAAGATGGGGCCCATCTTCAGCGACGAAGATGACGACGAAGAAGAGCGTCCGACCTCCAAAGCGCCCACCAAATCGGCTGCGCCAAAGAGCAGCAGCGACACGCCCGTGCTCGATCTTTTCGGAAAAGACATAACCAAAGCCGCTCTCGAGGACAAACTCGACCCAATAGTTGGGCGCGACCGCGAGATTGAGCGCGTAGTGCAAATTCTCAGCCGCCGCAAAAAAAATAATCCCGTGCTGATAGGCGAACCGGGCGTTGGCAAATCGGCCATTGCCGAAGGTCTTGCGCTGCGCATTGTGCAACGCAAAGTGTCGCGCATTCTGTTCGACAAACGCGTGATTTCGCTCGACATGGCTAGCATTGTGGCTGGCACAAAATATCGCGGACAGTTCGAAGAGCGCATGAAATCGTTGCTCAACGAATTGGAGAAAAATCCGAACATCATCTTGTTCATCGACGAGATTCACACCATTGTGGGTGCTGGCGGAGCATCGGGTTCGCTCGATGCTGCCAACATGCTGAAACCTGCCTTAGCACGCGGCGAAATTCAGTGCGTTGGAGCCACCACGCTCAACGAATATCGCCAAAGCATCGAAAAAGATGGCGCGCTCGAACGCCGTTTCCAAAAGGTGATGATAGAGCCGACCACCAAAGAGGAGACGCTGCAAATTCTCGAAAACATCAAGTTCCGCTACGAGGATCATCATCAAGTTTCCTACACGCACGAGGCGCTCGAAGCCTGCGTGAACCTGACCGAACGCTACATAAGCGACCGCGCCTTCCCCGACAAAGCCATCGATGCGCTTGACGAGGTTGGATCGCGCCTGCACATGCAAAATCTGCACGTTCCACCACACATCGAAGAGTTGGAACAGCAAATCGAAGAGAAAAACAAAGAGAAAAATGCCCTTGTGGCTGCTCAAAAATACGAACTCGCTGCCGAGGCGCGCGACATGGTTCGCCAGATGACCGACGAACTGGCGCAAGCCAAACAGCAGTGGCTCGAAGGCGAAAATGCCGAGCGCGTATCAGTTTCGGCCGACGATGTGGCACAAACCGTCTCGATGATGTCGGGCGTGCCTGTGCAACGCCTTGCGCAAGCCGAAGGCGAACGCCTGCTGCAGATGTCCGATCAGCTAAAACACGAAGTGATTGGGCAAGATGCCGCCATCGAAAAGTTGGCAAAATCGATTCTGCGCAGCCGCGTTGGGCTGAAAGACCCCAATCGTCCCATCGGATCGTTCATTTTTCTCGGTCCTACGGGCGTGGGCAAAACCTATCTGGCCAAACGCCTCGCCGATTTCATGTTCGGCAGCCAAGACGCAGTGATCCGCGTCGACATGAGCGAATTTATGGAGAAATTCAGCGTGTCGCGGCTCATTGGCGCGCCTCCAGGCTATGTGGGCTACGAAGAGGGCGGGCAACTCACCGAAAAAGTGCGCCGCAAACCCTACTCCATCGTGCTGCTCGACGAGATTGAAAAAGCGCATGCCGATGTCTACAATATGCTTCTGCAAGTGCTCGACGAAGGTCACCTGACCGACAGCATCGGTCGCAAAATAGACTTCAAAAACACAGTCATCATCATGACCTCGAATGTCGGCACGCGCCAACTGAAGGAGTTTGGACACGGCGTTGGATTCGAGCAACCATCGCAAAATAGCGACCAGTACGCACACGGAGTCATTCAAAAAGCATTGTCGAAAACCTTCTCGCCCGAGTTCCTCAACCGCGTGGACGATGTCATCATTTTCGACCAGCTAAGCCGCGAATCGATCTTCAAAATCATCGATCTTGAGCTTGAAAAACTCTACCAACGCATCGGAAATCTCGGTTTCAAGATAGAATTGACCGACGCCGCCAAAAACTTCCTTGCCGACAAAGGCTACGATGTGCAGTATGGCGCGCGACCGTTGCGCAGAGCCATTCAGAACCATTTGGAAGATGCACTGGCCGAACGATTGCTCGCAGGCAATGTGAAAGCAGGCGACGTTCTAAAAGTGGACCTCGACAGCGACGCACAAAAACTGATTTTTACGAACAAAGACTGACAATTTGTCAGTTTTTGCTGTAAAAATTGGACAAAATTCGATGGCAAACTTTTTGATAGAAAAAGGTTGCCATGTTTTATTGAAAATAAAAACACAAAGATATGAGTAAGAAACACGAAACAAAGCCAGAATCGGAGCCGAAAGTCGAGCAGCAAACTGCCGAGCAACCGACACCCGAGACTGAAACTAAATCAGAAGAAAACGCAGCCGAAACTACCGCCGAAGCCGCTCCCGAAGCGGAAAAAGCCGACGAGCAAAAAGTCGACTACGAAGCCAAATACAACGAGCTGAACGACACGCATTTGCGCCTTATGGCCGAGTTCGACAACTACCGCAAACGCATGATGCGCGAGCGTGCCGACCTGATTAAAAATGCCGCAGAACGCCTCGTTACCGACCTTCTGCCCATTGTCGACGACTTCGAGCGCAGCCTGAAATCGATGGAGAGTGCCGCCGATGTCGCAGCCGTTTCGGAAGGCGTAAATCTGATCTATCAAAAACTGATGAACCTGCTCAAACAGCAAGGCGTGAGCGTGATTGATACTGAAAATCAAGCATTTGACGTAGAAAAACACGAGGCCGTTACCACCATTCCCGCGCCCAACGACGATTTGAAAGGCAAAATAATCGATTGCGTACAAAAAGGTTATCAGATGAACGAAAAAGTCATCAGATTCCCAAAAGTCGTAGTCGGAAAATAAGGAGAAAATTCCTATGGACGAGAAAAAACGCGATTATTACGAAGTGCTTGGTGTGGACAAAACCGCATCGGCCGACGAAATAAAAAAAGCCTATCGCAAAAAAGCCATTCAATATCACCCCGACAAAAATCCTGGCGACAAAGAGGCCGAAGAGAAGTTCAAAGAGGCTGCCGAAGCCTACGAAGTGCTGAGCGATCCGCAAAAACGCCAACGCTACGACCAATTTGGTCACGCAGGCGTGAACGGTGCAGGCGGCTTTGGTGGTAGCAGCATGACCATGGACGACATCTTCCAAAACCTTGGCGACATTTTTGGTGGACATTTTGGAGGATTTAGCGGTGGCAGTTTCAGCGACTTTTTCGGCGGTGGATCGAGCCGCGGACGCGGTCGTCGTGTGCGCAAAGGTAGCGACCTGCGCGTGAAAGTGAAACTGACCCTAGCCGAAGTAGCTAGCGGCACCGAAAAGAAACTGAAAGTGACAAAATATGTGCAGTGCGAACATTGCCACGGCTCTGGCTCGCGCGACGGACGCACGCAAACCTGCAGCACCTGCCGTGGCACAGGCTACGTAACGCAAATGCAACGCACTATTCTCGGGCAGATGCAGACACAATCGCCATGCCCAACTTGCGGCGGCGAAGGTCAAACCATTGTGGACAAATGCCCTTACTGCAACGGCGAAGGCATCGTGCGCGGCGAAGAGATAATCACCGTGAAAATCCCTGCTGGCGTAGCGGAAGGCATGCAACTGTCGATGAGCGGCAAAGGCAACGCAGCGCGCCGCGGTGGCGTGAATGGCGATCTGCTGGTAGTGGTTGAAGAGGAGAAAAATCCTGATCTCATTCGCGACGATAACGATCTGATTTACAACCTGTTGCTTCCACTGCCGACTGCCATTTTAGGCGGTACAGTCGAAATCCCAACCGTCGATGGCAAAGTGAAAGTGAAGATCGACAAAGGCACGCAACCTGGCAAAGTGTTGCGCCTGCGCGGCAAAGGTCTGCCCGACGTAAACAACTACGGCACAGGCGATTTGCTAGTAAATGTGGGCGTTTATGTACCCGAAAATCTCTCGTCGGACGAGAAAAAAGCCATCGAACACCTTGCCGAATCGCCCAATTTCCAGCCATCGGCAACGGCCAAGAGCAACTTTTTCGCCCGATTCAAGCAGATGTTTAGCTGAAAATGAGGCAGTTACAAAATTTTTCAGAAAAACATTTTGTCAGATAAAATAAAAGTAGTAATTTTGCAGTCCGATTCGTAAAGGGGCTTACAAGCAGCGCTACTGAATGTGATATTCGGCATCTCGCCTCCCGATCTAACCAAAAATACAATCAAAAAAATGTATGCAATTGTAGAAATCCTTGGACAGCAATTCAAGGTAGAGGTTGGACAAAAACTCTTTGTTCACCGCATGGAAGAGGCCGAGCGCGGCTCGAAAGTTGAATTTGACAAAGTGCTTTTGATTGACAACGATGGCAAAGTGAACGTTGGCGCACCCGTAGTGAAAGGTGCAAAAGTTGTTGCCGAAGTTGTATCGCACGTTCGTGGCGAGAAAGTACTCGTGTTCCACAAACGTCGCCGCAAAGGCTATCGTAAATTGAACGGTCACCGTCAGAATTTCACGGAGATCTTGATTAACGAAATTGTTGCTTAACCGTTAAAATTTAGAAGAAAATGGCACATAAGAAAGGTGTAGGTAGTTCGAAGAACGGTCGTGAGTCGGAGAGCAAACGACTTGGTTTGAAGATATTTGGCGGTCAATTTGCCAAAGCAGGAAACATTATCGTGCGTCAACGCGGCACAGTGCACAACCCTGGCGAAAACGTAGGCATGGGCAAAGACCACACGCTGTTTGCATTGGTCGATGGCATCGTGGTTTTCCGCAAAAAACGCGACGATAAATCGTATGTTTCGGTAACTCCCATCGAGGCGTAACCGAATCCCATAACTCGAAATGGAAGATCCCATTCCTCGCAAAAGGAGTGGGATTTTTTGTGTGCCGATTTTTTCGTAATTTTGCACAATCAAAAAATCCACCAAAATCACCATGAAAAAAGCATTACTTTTCGTCGCACTAATAGCCGCCGCAAGCGTTTCGGCACGCACCGTGAAACTGACCATGTCGGACTATTTCACCGAAGACGAGCAAAAAAGCAAATTCGTAGTAACCGATGCCGACAAAGGCATCACACTGACTGCCACAAAAGGCACTTATGGCTCGCAATCGGGCTATTTTGCTGCCACAGGCGATGTACGCGTACAATTTGGCGGCACGCTCACCGTTACAACCACCGATCCGCATATCACAGCCATCGAATTCATCATCTCGTCGCAAGGCAAGGAGCGACTGCCAGAACTCAGTGTAACAACGGGAACCGCCACTGTTACTAACGATCCCGACTACTCCGCCACATGGAACGGCAGCGCACAATCGGTTGTTTTCACCGTGGGGGACAATAATTACGGCAGCAAAACAAAAGAAAAAGGTCAACTCTGCTTCACCGCCATTCGCATAGAGACGGACGGCACTGGTGACGACGATGACGACACGCCCGACCTGACCAAAGAGTACCCGATAACGCAAGGGCGCGCCTTCTTCTACGGCACAAGTTACAGCACAAACAACAACTTCATGGTCGAACTCTACTCCGATGGCATCAGTTTTGGCACGCAAGATGGCGACGAGACCATTGAAGGCACGGGAACTTACGCCACATTCGACCTCTACACCGCCGATGGCAAATCGTTCATCGGGTCGTATGCTTCGGGCAAAGGCACAAGCGTAGGCGCATTGGCCACGGGCAGCAGCAATTCGTCACAATGGCACGTGTGCGGGCGCGGCAACTGCGCATCGGCAGTCATTCAGAGCGGTTCAATCAGCATCACATGCACCGAGAGCGGCAAGTACAATGTAATCTACGATGTTGTCGACAGCGAAGGCAACAGCCACAAAGCAACAGTTAAAGGCTTGACAATCAACGTGAAACAAGAAAACGGTAGCAACTATGCCGTGTCGAACACCTGCACCGACAGCGATGCCGAAGAGACGGCCCTCAGCACCACGGAATTGAGCAATCAGATTTTTGTGGAGAATGGCGAAATTGTGGTAGAATGCGGCGCGCCAGCCGATGTGGCTATCTATTCGCTTCTTGGGCAAAAGATTGGCGAACAGCGTCAAGCTACGCACTTTCAGCAAGCCGCACAGGCGGGAATTTATGTGGTGCGAATTGGCAACCACACCACGAAAATTGTAGTGAAATAAGCCTCACTCAAGCGTTTTCAAGATCAAATCAGGCTCGAAGCCACGACTTTGGGCAAAGCGTAGCAGTTTATTGCGGCGTTCGTATTCGTCATCGCCACGCAGAGTGCGCTCTTTGGCGTGCAGCAAGTCGACAAGTTGCTGGCGATATTCATCATCAGAAATTTGCGCTAATGCCGCTGCAATGCACTTCGACGGCAGACCTTTTGCGCGCAGCATCATGCCAATTTTGATGCGTCCCCAGTGGTTGAAACGAAATTTGTCGCGCACAAATGCCTCGCAGTAACGCACTTCAGAAATGTAGTTTTGATCGACAAGATAATCGACAATGCGCGCTGCATCAGCCTCCGCTGCACCCCACTGACGCAGTTTTTCACTCACTTCGGCACAACAATGTTCCGCCATGGCGCAATAGGCCGAGGCTTTGAACAGCAGTTCGTCATACGAAAATGTTTTAGCGGATTTTTTGTTCGTAGAATTGCGCATAAGCGTCGAATCCAAGCAGATTTATCAGCGACATATTATCTTCCGCGATTGGCAAAACAGCGGTGCATTCGGCAAAGACTGAGCGCAAAGCCTCATCTTTTTCGGCCAACGAAAGATACCACGCCACTTCGTCATAGTTCTCGAAACCTGACAGCACCACCACTTTGTGCCCATCGAGCACGCGCAGTGCCAAATCGTAATCTTTTATCAGGAATTTCGAGAAATTGTAGGCAGCCAAGTCGTAGAGCGTGCGATTTTGCGCCTGCTCGTCGACGGGTTCAAGCAGAATGCAGAACGGCAATTTGCGTTCGGCGGTGTAAGTCTTCTCGGTGATTGGTTCGTCGGCTTCCTGCTGCAACTCCTGTTCGCGCAACGCAGCCAAATTACCCGTAGTGCCCTGTTGCGCCTCCTTGCCTTGCCACATCAGTGCAAGAATATCTTTGGCCATACTCGCCACGTCGCTCTGCGGATAGCGCGCCACAAGGTCGTCGAGTGCCACCTTCATCTCGTCAGCGGGTCGCGATTTGCCCAAACTCAACGCACGCAGAAAAGCAAATTTCGGCATCAAAGTCGATAGCGGATACTCTGCCGCCATGTGATCGTAATTGGCCAGAACGCACGCAAAATCGTTGTGCGAATAGCAATCGTAAGTGGCCTCGTAGAGCGAATCCTGCATGGCATACATGTGCGCCACACGCGCGGCATAGTCGGGCTGCGACAACACAATGGCCTGCTTGCTTTCGGGAAAATTTTCTATGATTTTGTGCCGGGCGATGTTGCGTTCCACAGGCATTTCGAGTTTGCCAAATATCTGATATTCAGCATAATAGCAATCGAGCAGACCATCACCTTGCGGGAAACGACGCTCGTAATCGGCCAAAGTCTCGATGGCGGCGTGGTAATCTTCCAAATCATTCTGATAGATGTCGGCCATAGCAAGCAGAGCCGTGGCAATTTCGGCATTCGACTGCTCGAACTGCTCGGGTGTTTTGGGAATTTGCGCCAGATAGAATTCAGGATTTTTGCTGTCGTCGATTTGCTGCTGACGAATGCTATCGGCCGTCTGCTCATCGATTTCTTCATCGGTTCCATCGTCGCTCGACTCGGCAAATTGCGCCGATTTATTCAGTCGCCGCCAGTTATCTTCGAGTTTGCGTTTGCCCCATTTTTTCTGGAACTGCGCGCGACCGCTGGCAATGAGCGACTGATTGTAGAAGTACCATTCGCCCGAAGTGTTACCTGTGTTGATGGTGCCAAAATCGTCGTCGTCGCCAGCCATGGCCATGGCGGCTTCATCTTCGGCACGACGGCGCGCCTCCTCCTCTTCAGCAATGACTTGCGCAATAATTTTGTCGACAACGGCGCGCTGTTCGGCAGGCGAAAGTTGCGCCAACATCTGCAGACTATCTTGCAACTGCACCGTGGTGAAGTTTTGCGCCAATTCGCCCAGCGTTTCGGCCAAACGACTGATGCGATCGTAGTCGTCGCGCGTGCTGCTGATGAGCGTGGCAGCCTCCTCGAAACACGGATGCGCCGCAATGTACTCGCGATCGGCATAATAGATGTCACCCAGCGTTATCAAAACCGTGGCTTTGTCCACACCATTGCGCGTGCTTTCATCGATGGCGCGATGATAGGCTTCTTTTGCCTTATCTTTCTGATTATCAGCAAGATAGATATTTCCGACGGCATAATAAATCTGATCGAGATAATCCTTGTTGTTCGGATTTTTTGCCATCTTTTCGAGCGATTTGATGGCTTTTGGCAGATTTTCGGTCTCGGAAGTGAGCATCTGCATACGCGCATTGAACTCCATGGTGTAGTTTGGCGCATGTTTCGCCACAGTACGGAAATAACCGTTTGCCGTCTGCAAATCGCCCTGCTGCAGTGCCAACTGACCCAAAATGTAGCTGAAACGCAACTGCTGGTAACGATTTTTCTCCTTTTCGAGCGCAATTTTCAGGAAAGGAACAGCCTCCTGATTTTTGTGCTGTTTCAGAAGAAGATCGGCTTTGGCAGCGGCAAAAATACCATTCAGCTCGCGCGGCACATCGTTCTCGTTTATCTTGCCAAGCACCTCTTCAGCCTCGTAGTACCACTGCATTTCGGCGTAGGCGCGCGACATCCAAATTCTCGCCTCGGTAACCACGGCAGGCTCTTTTGCGTAGCGCCGCGCAATGTAGGTGAAAGTGCCGACTGAACCAATGAAATCGGCCTTCGAAAATTCAGCTTTGCCAAGCAAAATCCACGCTTTAATGACCTGCGGATTGAACTCCACCTGATTGTACCAATGCTGATAATCAGGGTCTTTCGACTTTTTCGGATTCTTTTTCGGCTTTTTAGTGATGCTATGCTGTTTTATGGTTTTGCGGCATTTTTCAATCACCACATCCATCTCGCCAGCCACGGCTTCACCATTTTCGTGAACCGAAATGGGATACATCGGCAGCAAGCGCGAATAGTCGTCGACCATGGCAGTCTGCATCTGCTCGTTGCCCTTTTCGAAATGCTGCAGCGCATTGAAATTGATGTTGTATTTGGCCGTAGTGTAGTGGTACGACCGCGTGGCAGCCGTATTTTTGCGCGTGCTACAGCCCCACCCCGCCACTACGAGGCACAAAACGAGCAAATATGTGAGGCAACGACGCATTATTTTGAAAAATCAAAATCCCTTTTTATAAACGGATTTTTGGCTACTTTATTTTTGCGCAAATTTACAAAAAATGCGCCAAGCGACAAAAAACCGCATCTCTTGGGTGAGACGCGGCATTTTCTTTCGATTTTCGGAGCGTTATTTCTTGAAATAACGATTGAAAAGTCCCTCGAAACCATGACCGTGGCGTGCTTCGTCCTTCGCCATTTCGTGAACAGTGTCGTGCACAGCATCCAAGCCAAGTTCGTGGGCGCGACGGGCGATGCGCAGTTTGTCCTCGCACGCGCCAGCCTCAGCATTCATGCGTTTTTCGAGATTGGTTTGGGTGTCCCAAACCACCTCGCCGAGCAATTCGGCAAATTTTGCACAGTGTTCAGCCTCTTCCCACGCATAGCGTTTGAACGCCTCAGCCACCTCGGGGTAACCCTCGCGATCGGCTTGTCGCGCCATGGCCAGATACATGCCAACCTCGGTAGCCTCGCCCATGAAGTGCGCATTCAGGTCTTTTTTCATTTCGGCATCGGCATTTTTTGCTACGCCAAGCTCATGCTCGGTAGCAAATTTGAGCGGTGCAGCAGCGTCGAGCCGTTTCCACTCGACTTTTTGTTTGCATTGCGGACAAAATTCGGGCGCGGAATCGCCTTCGTGAACATAGCCGCAAATTGGGCAGATGAATTTTTCCATAGTTCTTTTAAGTTTATTAGTTGATGGGTTGATTAGTTGATTGTTTTTTTTCAGCGCAATCGCGGCAAAGTCCGTAGACATAATACTGTGCCGAATCGATGCTGCCAAAGCGTTCGGCGCCATGCGGACGGTGCATCACAAAATCGAAAATCCGTCCGCACTCGCGACAACGAAAATGCCCATGAAACCGCACATCGAAGTCGTAGCGCACATGCGTCTCGTCGATATTGATGGCCGCCACAGCACCCTTTTCAACAAAAAGATTCAGTGCATTGTAGATGGTGCGGCGGCTGATAGTGGGATATTTTGCAGCGACACGCTCAAAAATCTCATCGGCCGTGGCGTGCGTACGATGCTCGTAAAGGTCGTCGAGCACAGCAATGCGCTGCAGCGTCGGCTCAATGCCATGCTGTTGCAAGTGGCGCGCGGAGGAGAATTCGGATTTAGTCATGTAAGTTTCTATGTTTCTCGAAATTGCTAGCGCAATTTCTGTTTCTAAGTTTGCGCAGTGCCTAGTCTATGCTCTATTCTATGCTCTCAAAATCTAAATTTTCACACCGTGAAAATTTGCATCAAGTGCAATGTTTCAGCAAGTGCAAAGTTACAACTTTATTTTGAAATTGCAAGCGATCAGAGATAATTTTTCAGAATTTCGTGCAGATTTGGGCGTTCCGGTACGAGTATCGTACTGAAACCCAGCGAGTTAGCCGTAGCGATATTTTTCGGTCCATCGTCGAGATAGAGGCATTCGTGCGGGTCGAGATGCTCATTTTGGAGCAGATATTTGAAGATTTCTGGCTCAGGTTTCGACAGATGAAGTTCGTACGAGAGGTAGCAATGGTCGAAATAGTCGCACAGTCGCGAGCCATCGGGAGTGATGAGGCTTTGGTCGGAATTGGGGAAATGAATGGCGTTGGTGTTGCTCAGGAGCAGCAGGCGATAACGACTTCGCAGCGTTTTTAGCAGTTGCAGCCGTTCCGCCGGAATGCCGATGAGAAAAGCGTTGAGCGCGCGATCGATATCAGAATCAGCAACGGGACGACCGATGATTTGGCGCACGCCATCGTGAAATTGCGCAGGAGTGATGTCGCCATTTTCGAGTTGTTTGAAAATGCCCGACTGCACATAGTTGTCGATGAGCGAATCGATTTCGTTGAGACCAAGTTGGCGGAATGCATCGATGCAGCGCTGGCGATCGAGGTCGATTAGTACGCCGCCAAAGTCGAAAATGAGCGTGGTGAGCATATTTCTGGTTTCTAAATTCTGCTTAGAAAAATTTCTTCGCTTCAAGAATCAATTCTTCGCATCTTTGAAGAAGCGATTCCAGCGGATTTTGCCATGGAAGAGCGCTTTGTCTTTATCGAGCGAGAGCCAAACGAACATGGGACGTCCAACGATATGATCTTCGGGTACGAAGCCCCAATAGCGCGAGTCGGCCGAGTTGTGGCGATTGTCGCCCTGCATCCAGAAATAATCCATGCCGAAAGTGTATGTGGTGGCAGGCTGTCCGTCGATGATGATGGTGCTGTCGGCCACAGCAAGCGTGTGATGCTCGTAAGTGCCGATGATGCGGCTGTAGATTGGCAGATTTTCGAGCGTCAGCGCGATGGTTTCGCCTTTTTTCGGAATGTAGATTGGACCGTAGTTGTCGCGCGACCAGCCGTAGTCGCCATCGAGCGGATAGACGCGACCGCCACGGCGTGCTGGTTCAACGGCAATGAGTGCCACATTTTTCTGCTGTTCGAGCGTGTTGAATGCGCTGCGAGTGAGCGGCAGATGATAGATTGGCATGGAGAGATCGAAGCCTATTTCGGTGAGAAAATCGGCATCGTCGATGGTGGCAAATTGGCGGTCGTCGCGGCTAATGCCGAGCCGTTCGAACTGACGATCGTTGAGCAATCCGCCCGTGGTCTGCACAAAATAGTTGAGTTGCACGCCCTCGCGCTCTGGCTCAGCTTCGCCATTGATGTAGACCACATTATCGATGATTTGCAGCGTATCGCCAGGCAAACCAACGCAACGCTTCACATAGTTTTCGCGGCGATCGACGGGACGCCAAACAATCTCGCCAAATTCGGCCTTGTGCGACTCCAGATAATCGCGCCCAAGATAGTGGCAAAGCGTATAGTAATCGGGATTTTGCATTTTGGTGCAGACCGTATCGCCAGCAGGGAAGTTGAACACCACAATGTCGCCGCGGTCGAGCGTGTCCCAGCCCTTCAGTCGGCGATATTCCCACTGCGGTTTCTCGAAATACGATTTTCCGCCGCCAAGCCATCCAGGGAAAGTGTTTTGCACCAGCGGCATGGAGAGCGGCGTGTTCGGAATGCGCGGTCCGTAGGCGGCTTTACTCACATAGAGGAAATCGCCCACGAGCAGGCTTTTTTCGAGCGATGAAGTGGGGATTTGGTAGTTTTGAAACAGATAGAGATTGATGAAATAGACCGCCACGAGGGCAAAAATGATGGCATCGACCCAACTGCAAACCACATAGAGCGCGTGTTTGGTAGTTTTGTATTTTTTCCACCAATCGTAGGGAATGAATTTCGTTACGAAGGCATCGAAAATGAGCGGCAGCAGCAGCAACCACCAAAAATTGCCCACCCAAACGATGAACAAGATATAGAGCAAACTCCAAATGGCGGCTTTCACATACTGTCGACGCGGGCGCGCGAGACGCTCTTTTATGGTAAGTTTCGTTTTTTTAGCAGAAATATTTTCTTCCATAATTATCTGAATATCAGCAGTTTACAAAATCAAAATTGAAGCATATCGTGCATTGTGAAGAAGCCTTTTCTTCCTTTCACAAATTCGGCGGCAAGCACTGCTCCAAGGGCAAATCCTGCACGGCTTTTGGCCTCGTGAGTGATAGTGATGCAATCCTCGGCGCTATCGTAGCGAACGATGTGTGTGCCAGGCACTTGACCTTGACGAATGGCTTCGATAGGCAATTCGGTATCAGAAGTTTTTGCGCCAAGCACCCATTTTTCTTTGCGTGGCAACTCGGCAAGAATGCCCTCGGCAAGCGTGATGGCGGTGCCAGAAGGCGCATCTTTCTTTTCGGTGTGATGAATTTCGGTGAGCGAAGGTTCGTAGTTTGGGAAGCGGTTCATCAGCTGCGCCAAATGGCGATTGAGTTCGAAAAAGATGTTCACTCCGAGGCTGAAATTCGACGACCAGAAGAGCGTGTGTCCGCCCTGCTCCACCTCGCGACGAATGGCGGGCAGTTGCGCCGTCCAGCCCGTTGTGCCAGAGACCACAGGCACGCCCGCAGCCCACGCACGGCGGTAGTTGTCGACCGCCACGGCAGGCATGGTAAATTCGATGGCAACATCGGCCGAAGCAAACGCTGCCGAAGCAAAATCGGCCTGATTATCCTTGTCGATGGTGCAGACAATTTGATGTCCGCGCTGACGAGCCACCTGTTCGATGATGTGACCCATTTTGCCGTATCCGATGAGAGCCAAGTCCATAATTTACGAGTTTATAAAGTCTGTAAAGTTAGAAAGTTTATAAAGTTTCGCGCTCCACAACTTTCTGCAGTTGGTGGAGTTTATCGTCACTTCTAACTCCTCACTCCTAATTCCTAACTGCTCTAGTTTTCGCGGACAAAATCGAGTGCTTCGAGCAGCAATTCGTGTGGCGCAGTTTGGTCGATTTTGGGCTGTCCAACGTCAGCAAGCAGCGTGAAATTGATGTTTTGCGCCTCGTTTTTCTTGTCGTGATGCATCAAATCGAGCAGCGCATCGTAGTTTTTGCACGAAAACGGAAACGCTCCGTAATACTCTTTCGCGAGATAGAGAAAATCGGTCAGTGTGGCTTTGTTCAGTCCCAGCAATCGGCACGAAAGATAGAGTTCGCACACCATGCCCCACATCACCGCAAAGCCGTGTGGCAGCGGACTGCCGAGCGTGTGCGACAGCGACTCGAAAGCGTGACCGAAAGTATGACCAAAATTCAACACTTTGCGCTGTCCGTGTTCGGTTGGGTCGGCAGCGATGACGCGCTCTTTTACAGCTAAATTTCTGGTAATCAATTCGTTAAGTTGATCGTCAGAATAATTTTCAAAATCGAGATGAACCGTATCGCGCAGCAAATCAGCGTCGTTAATGAGTGCGTGTTTCAGCATTTCGGCGTAGCCTGAAAGCAGACTTTTTTCATCGAGAGTTTTAAAAAATTGCGTATCGATGACGACCGCCTCGGGCTGAGCAAAAGTGCCGATTTCGTTTTTCAATCCGCAGAAATTGATGCCCGTTTTGCCGCCTGTGGCTGCGTCGACAACGCCCAAAAGCGTAGTTGGCACATTCACAAACCGAATGCCGCGTTTGAAGGTTGAGGCTGCCAATCCGCCCACGTCGGTAACCATGCCGCCACCCAGATTGATAAGCAGCGAATGGCGCGTCGCTCCGCCATCGACTAGCGCTTGCCAGATGTGTGTGAGCGTGGTGAGGTTCTTGTTCTCGTCGCCGCTCTCGATGGTGATGACATGCGCTGCGGCAAACCTACCACGCTGCACAAGCGGCAGACAGAGGCGCGCCGTGTTGCTGTCGGTAAGCACAAAAACGGGTTCGTCCGCATTGTCTGGCAACAACGGCTCGAGCGCAGATGCTATGTCGTGGGTGACGAGATTCAAATTTGGGGTTGAAAAGTTGAAAAGTTGACGAGTCTATAAGTTTAACGCGTGAGTCAGGGTCTGTGAGGCGAAGATCAATTTTTTATTTGAAGATTTGAAAATTTGAAAATTTGTGGCTATAAGTCGTCAAACCACAAAATTATCAATTGTCAATTATCAATTGAAAAATTCCTCACTCCTAATTCCTAACTGACTTATACTACTCCCGAGAAGCCCATGAAAGCCATGGCGAGCAGACCAGCGGTGAGCAGTGCGATAGGCGTTCCTTCCATGCCTTTGGGCAGTTTCACGAGCGACAATTGCTCACGAATGCCAGCGAAAAGCACCAACGCCAGCGCAAAACCGAGTGCCGTAGCAAAGGCGAACATTGTGCCAGAGAGCAAGCCCGTTTCGGCACCAAAAGTGTTGAATTTGCCTTGTGCTACCAGCAACGACACGCCAAGTACGCAGCAGTTGGTGGTGATGAGCGGCAAGAACACGCCAAGTGCCTGATAGAGCGCAGGCGAGAGTTTTTTCAGCACTATTTCGACCATCTGCACAAGTGCTGCAATGACCAAAATGAAGACGATGGTCTGCAGAAATTCGAGATGGAACTTCACGAGCATCAGATTGATGAGATAGGTAACGATGGTCGCCAAAGTAAGCACAAACGTTACCGCTGCGCCCATGCCCAGAGCCGTATCAATTTTTTTCGACACGCCAAGGAACGGGCAGATGCCCAAAAACTGTGTGAACACGATGTTGTTCACCAGCAAAGCCGAGATGAATATTAAGATGAATGCCATAAATCAATTTGAAATTTGAAATTTTACAATCTGAAATCTATTTGTGGCTCAGTTTATTGAAGAGAGCGATGAGATAGCCCAATGTGATAAATGCACCCGGTGCAAGCACAAAGATGAGCATGCCATAATTTTCGGGGAAGATGGTGAGGCTGAACACTTTACCAGTGCCGAGCAGTTCGCGCACAGTGCCGAGCAGCGTCAGGCCGAAAGTGAAGCCTAGGCCAATGCCAAGTCCGTCGAAAAGCGAGAGCCAAGCGTTGTTTTTAGCGGCGAAAGCCTCGGCGCGACCAAGCACAATGCAGTTGACCACGATCAGCGGGAGGAAAAGTCCGAGACTGTCGTAGAGCGCAGGCATATAAGCCTCCATGCACATTTGCAAGATAGTTACGAAAGTAGCAATCACCACGATGTAGGCTGGAATATGCACTTTATCAGGAATAAGATTGCGCAGCAGAGCGATGACCACATTGGAGCAGACAAGCACAAACGCTGTGGCCAAGCCCATGCTCATGCCATTGAGTGCCGATGTGGTGGTGCCGAGCGTTGGACACATGCCAAGCAGCAGCACAAATGTTGGATTCTCTTTGATGAGTCCGTTCAGAAAAACTTTCAGACCTTTCATAGTGTATCGTTGTTTTCAGATTTAACAATGACCGTATCGATGGTGTCGCTGGCAACACTCGCTGCGGAATCGACGCGCTGACTTGCGCCAGTAACTGCTTGAGGCTCAGCCTCTTGCACCAATCCTGTAGCTGATGTTTCAGCATCGACGCTATCGTTGGTTATTTGTGCAGAAGCGCTGCTTGCCGCATCGGTTTGTGGAGCAGAAACAGCAGCGTTGTAAGCTTTTTGAACGGCACGCAGGAAGGCGCGCGAACTAATGGTTGCAGCCGTAATGGCATCGATGTCGCCACCATCTTTGCTCACCTTGAAATTGACCTGCGACGGATTCAAGCCGCACACATTTTGGCGATTTTTGTCGGTTTTGAACCAATCGACCATTTTTGTGCCAAGACCTGGCGTCTCGGTCTGTTCAAGCACCGAATAATTCACTATTTTACCTTCGGCATCGAAACCGACCATCAGTTTGATGGTGCCACCGAAACCAGTGTCTTCGGTTTTCACAGCCGAACCAACAAGCACATCGCCATTGTAGGCACGCGTAATGGCAAGTCCGTCGACCGAATCGGCCTCGAGGCGCGTATAGTCAGGCAGCACATCGCGCACAGCCTGTTCCTCTTTTTGTGCTTTGGCTTGTGCTATGGGATCGACGGTGAGCGAATAGACCGCTGCCAACGCCCCAGCCGCCACCAAACTGATGATGGTCAGCACCAAAGCCATGTTCAGAAAATTTGATTTTAATCGTTCCATATCTGTAACTCTTTTTTTCTTCTACTTCGATTTCTCCACTTTCACTTTCTCGCCAAAGCGTTTTGGTTTGATGTAGTGATTGAGCAGCGGCGTAACGGCATTCATTATCAGAATGGCAAACGACATGCCCTCGGGATATGCGCCAAAAGTACGAATAACCACAGTGATGATGCCAATGCCCACACCATATATTAGTTGCGAACACGGATGCATTGGCGATGTGGCATAGTCGGTAGCCATGAAGATGGAGCCAAGCAGCAATCCGCCCGTAAGCAGATGAACATCGCACGAGGCATAGAGTTCGGGATTGGCAGCGTGCAAAATGGCAGTGAACACCGCCACTGTGGCAAGAATGCTCACAGGAATGTGCCATGTGATGGTGCGTGTAGCCAGCAGATAGATGCCACCAATGAGCAACGCAATGGCCGAAACTTCGCCTAGCGAGCCGCCCATGTTACCGAGCAGCAAATCAAGATGCTGCGGCAGTTCACCAAAGTGACCTTTGAGCATGGCCAGCGGTGTAGCAGCTGTTTCGGCATCGATATACGAAGCCGACAAACCCCACTGCCCTAACGGACGCGGCCAAGTGGTCATCTGCACTGGGAAGGAGATGAGCAAAAACACACGACCAACCAACGCAGGGTTGAATGGGTTATTGCCCAAACCACCAAACGACATTTTACCAATGCCAATGGCAACCAAAGCACCAATCACCACCATCCAGAGTGGCAGATTCGATGGCAGGTTGAATGCCAACAGCAGACCCGTAACCACAGCCGACAGATCGCCAATGGTGGGTTTACCCTTCAGCAAAAAACGCTGAATGAGATACTCGAACAGCACGCACGAAGCCACCGAAGTGAGACTTACGAGAAGTGCGCCCAGCCCGAAGTAGTAGAGCGAAACCAAATAGGCAGGAGCCAATGCTATCAGCACATGGCCCATGGTTTTGGTTACCGAATTGTTTGCATGCGCATGCGGCGCAGGAGAAACTATCAAGTTCATGGAATCTCTATTTTTATTCTGACTTTTTCTGAAAATTATTTTTTAGCATTACGAGCGCGAATGATGCCGCCCACAGTGGCTTTGCCCATGCGAATATAGTCGAGCAAAGGACGGTAACTCGGGCAAGTGTAGAGACAGCAGCCGCAATCGATGCAGTCCATCACGCGGTTCTGTTCTAGCTCGTCCCAGCGTTGCAGTTCGGCCTGTTTTGCCATCAGATAGGGTTCCAAGCCCATGGGACAAGCCGAAACGCATTTGCCACAACGCATGCAGTTTTGCGGTTCGCGGCGCACGCTTTCGCTCTGCGGCAACAGCAATATGCCCGATGTACGTTTGTGCGCAGCCATAGCCACATTTTGCATGGCACGCCCCATCATTGGTCCGCCTGCAATTATCTTGCCCGTATCTTCGGGAATGCCGCCCGCAGCCTCGATGACATCGGCCAGCGGTGTGCCAAAACGCACAAGGTAGTTGCCCGGACGCTTCACGCTCGGACCAGTCACGGTCATCACACGCTCGACAAGCGGTTTGTTTTTCTGCACCGCCTCGTAAACGGCAAACACCGTGGCGACATTTTGCACCACTGCACCCACCGAAATAGGCAGCGCGCCGCTCGGCACTTGGCGACCGATGGTAGCGTCGATCAGTTGTTTTTCGCCGCCCTGCGGATAGTGCATTTTGAGCGGACAAACCTCTATTCCAAAATGACGATCGGCCAATTTTTGGAACAGTGCAATGGCGTCTTTTTTGTTTGCTTCTATGCCAATGATGGCGCGTTCGACCTTCAGGGCGCGCATCAACAACGATATGCCAATGAAGATTTCGTTGCTGTGCTCCATCATCAACTGATGGTCGCAAGTGAGGTACGGCTCGCACTCCACTGCATTCACTATCAGCACTTCGGCTTTGTTGCCCGGAGGCGGCATCAGCTTGACATGCGTTGGGAAGCAAGCGCCACCCAAGCCCACAATGCCAGCGTCCTTTATCTTGTCGATAATTTGCTGCGGCTCGAGTTTGCAAATGCGGTTGATGTCGTCGGTGCGATCGATCTCTTCCAACCAACTGTCGCCATCGCCTTCAGCATCGATGTAGATGGCAGGCATGGGCTGTCCCCACGCATCGATGGCGGTATCGATTTTCGACACTACGCCCGAAATTGGCGCATGCACATTGGCCGACATAAAACTGCCGCATTGCGCAATGAGTTGTCCCACTTTCACACTGTCGCCTTTGGCAACGATGGGTTGCGCTGGTGCGCCAATATGCTGACTGAGCGGCACAATGGCCTGTTTTGGCAGCGGCACACGCTCTATGGCAACGCCAGCCGAAATTTTGTTATCGTTTGGGTGAACGCCACCCATTCTAAATGTCTTCATATCTTAAAAATCGCTTTTTCGTAATTGATGATCAATTGGCAGCCTCCGCAGGTTGCTGATTTTGAGGTGTTTGGGACTCTTCGGCAGCGGGTTTGCGCGGCGGGAAGTTGAGTTCGTGAATGGCGCCCGTTGGACATTCGGCAGCACATTTGCGGCACAAACGGCATTTGGTGTAATCGATATAAGCCAAATTATTCTCCACCGTGATGGCCTCGAACTGGCACACTTTGGTACATTTGCCGCAGCCGATGCAAGCCGCCGAGCAGGCTTTGCGCGCCACGCCGCCTTTGTCTTTGTTCATGCACGCCACGAACAGTCGGCGTGATTTCGGACCTTTCTTGCGCAGCTCGATGATGCTTTTTGGACAGGCTTTGGCGCACGCACCACAAGCAGTGCATTTGTCGTCGTCCACCTCGGGCAGACCCGTTTCAGGATTCATTTTAATAGCGCCAAACTGACATGCAGCAACACAATCGCCGCAGCCAAGGCAACCAAAGCGACAGCCCGTCTCGCCAGCGTAGAGGTTGGCCATGATGCGGCACGACTTAACGCCATCGTACTGCGTAGTGCGCGGACGGTTGGCACACGAGCCATTGCAGCGCACCACCGCCACTTTGGGGTCGGCAGCCGACACTTCCATGCCCAGAATAGTGCCAATTTGCGACATCACCGCGGCGCCGCCCACGGGACAGAGCAGTCCATCGAGCGAGTCGGCTTTGACGCACGATTCAGCAAAATTCCGACAGCCAGCCTTGCCACAGCCGCCGCAGTTAGCGCCAGGCAGAGCCGCCTCCACTTGGTCGATGCGCGGATCCTCGTCGACCTTAAATTTTTGTGCCACAACATACAAAATCACCGCCGAAAGGCAGCCAATTCCGCCAAGCACAATCAGAGAAATTACGATTACATTCATGACTTCGACTTCGTCTTGTTATTTTTTTATTTGAGTTTTGATCATTTTCTATTTCACCACAAACCTGAACTTCACCGCCATCTTTTTTCGCAGGGCATAAAGCACGCCAGCGTAGGGCAGCAAAACCGCCAGTGCCGCAGTGCCCGAAATGGCTTCATCGCTAGTGAAATGGCGCGCAACGAAAAGCGTGGCGAAAATCAGCACCACCGGCACCACAAATGCCCAAAACACCGCTTTGAAACCCACGCTACGACTGCCAACCACCGTCACATGGTCGCCAACCGCCACCGTCTGCTCGGGACGCAAGTCGGCTTCAATGATTTTTTCGGTCATGTCGGCCGTGGTGCAGAGCGATTTGGCACGACACGCAGCACATGCCGAACGCTGTTCGATGCGCACAAAAACCACCGCGCCATCGATGCGCTCAACCACGCCCTCGTGTTCAATAATGCCGTCCAATGTTACGCTGAAAAAATTATAATTTGCAAAGATACAATTTTTTTATTATCTTTGCATCGAAAAATCAGAAAAAAGTAGTCAGACATTTTTCGGTCTGATTATCAAAGAATTAAACACAATTTCGTATGAAACCATCACGCCAAGAGAAGGTTTGTCGCCTATTGCAGAAGGAGTTGGGCGAGATATTCTTGCTTTTTGCACGCCGTCAGCAGGGAGTGCTCATCACCGTTTCGGAAGTGCGCGTAACGCCCGATTTGAGCCTCGCTCGCACATTTTTGAGCATTTTCCCCACCGAAAAACAGCAAGAGGTGATGAAACTAGTCGAAGAGAACGCCAAAAATCTGCGTTTCGAGCTGGGCAACCGCATGCGCAATCAACTGCGCGTAGTGCCTGAGTTGGAGTTCAAACTCGATGAATCGCTCGACCGCCTCGAGCATATCGACGAACTGCTGAACCAGTAAACAGCCGCGGCCATGAGTTTTGGGTCGAAATATGGTTGGCCGCTCTTTGTGGCGCAGCGCTATCTTTTCTCGAAAAAGTCGCACAATGCCATCAACATCATCACGCTAGTTTCGATGTGCGGTGTGGCCATCGGCACCATGGCGCTGGTGTGCGTAATGTCGGTGCTCAACGGTTTCGAGGGGCTTGTGAACGGCACTTTTGTGGCATTCGATCCCGACCTGCGCATCGAGAGTGCCGAAGGACGCACTTTTAGCGTTGATAATGAGGCATTTAACCTCATTCGGCATGCAAAAAGCGTGCAGACTTTCAGCGAGGTGCTGCAGAGCAATGCGCTAGTGGCGACCAATGGCCGACAAGCGCCAGCCGAACTGCGCGGCGTGGCGAAAAATTATGCCGAAGTGAGCGACATTTCGGCACTGATAATCGATGGAAAATTCAGCACCGACCAGGGCGCAGTGGCTGGCGTGGGACTGTCGAACGCACTGGGCATAACCTACGATGCGCCCATCGAAATTTATCTGCCCAAACGACAAGCACGCGTGAACCTTGCACGACCCGACAACGCTTTTTATCGGCAAGAAATCTATCTGGCTGGCGTGTTTGCTTCGGGTCAAGAAAAATGCGACGACGCAGTGCTTTTTGTCCCGATAGAATTGGCGCAAACACTGTGCGACTACGAGCCGAACGAGGTTTCGTCGATCGAAATTCGTCTGCGACCAAATGCCGATGTAGCGCAGGTTCAAAGCGATTTTGAAAAGTGGTTAGGAAACGATTTCACCGTGAAAAATCGCTACGAGCAACAGGCCGATTTCTATCGCATTTTGCAGATCGAAAAGTGGATCACATTCCTCATTTTGGCGTTCATTCTGCTCATTGCCACGTGCAACATCATCGGTTCGCTTTCGATGCTGATGATAAACAAACGCAGCGACATTGCACTATTCGATGCCTTAGGCGCGCCAACCAAGCAAGTGCGGCGACTATTCCTGTTCGAAGGCTGGATGATAGCCATCTACGGCGCTGTGGTGGGCGTGATTTCGGGCGTGATAATCTGCGCCGTGCAGCAACATTTTGGCATCATCAGCATGGGATCGGGCTATGTGGTGGAACAATATCCCGTGGAGGTGCGCTGGAGCGATGTGCTCGCCATTTTTGGCACGGTAGTTGCGCTCGGATTTGTGTTGGCCGCCTACCCCGCGAGCGTCATAAAAAAAGTGAGGAATTAGAAGTGAGGAATTTTTCAATTGATAATTGATAATTGACAATTTTGTGGTTCAACTAACTCACCGCGCCCAATCTTCAAATTTTCAAATTTTCAAATAAAAAATTGTTTTTAGCCTCATAGTCCTTGACTCTTGCGTTAAACTTATAAACTAATCACCCCCAAATATGAAAATTCTCTGGACCGACGACGAAATAGACTTGCTGAAGCCTTACATCATTTTCTTGAAGGACAAAGGCTACGAAACCATCACTGCCACCAACGGGCAAGACGCCATAGAACTGTGCCGCCAACAGACTTTCGACATCGTTTTTCTCGACGAAAACATGCCTGGCATCAGCGGACTCGAGGCGCTGACGGAGATCAAAAAAATTGCGCCCAGCACGCCCGTGGTGATGATTACCAAGAGCGAAGAGGAAAACATAATGGACATGGCCATCGGCAACAAAATAGCCGATTATCTGATTAAACCCGTAAATCCAAATCAGATATTGCTGACGCTGAAAAAGCATGTGCATCAAAAAGAGTTGATTGCCGAGCAGGTGTCGAGCAACTACCGCAGCAAATTCATGGAAATAGGTTCGCAAATCAGCGAAAGCCTCTCGCCCGACGAGTGGAAGGATCTCTACCGCACGCTGGTCTATTGGGAGATGGAATTGGCCGAAAACGATGCCGAAATGCTGAATCTGCTAGCCATGCAAAAGGCTGAAGCCAACGGCGTTTTCGCAAAATTCATCAAACGGAATTATCCGCTTTGGTTCGAAGGTGGCGCCGAGCGTCCGACCATGAGTCCCGACCTCTTCAAAACCAACATTTTCCCGCTCATCGACAAGGGCGAAAAGGTCTTTTTTGTGGTCATCGACAATTTCCGCCTCGACCAATGGCTGGCCATTCGCGATGTGCTGGCCGAATTTTTCACTTTCGACAGCGAAGAACTCTACTACAGCATTCTACCCACCGCCACGCAATATTCCAGAAATGCCATTTTTTCGGGATTGATGCCGCTGCAAATTCAGCAAATGTTCCCCGACCTTTGGGTTGATGAGGACGAAGAAGAAGGTAAAAATCTGAACGAAAAAGACCTGATACAGACGCAGTTAGACCGTTTCCGCCGCCACATTTCGTTTTCGTATCACAAGATTAACGAATCGTCGTTTGGCGACAAAGTGGTGGCAAAACTCAAGAGTCTGCGCGAGAATCCGCTGAATGTGTGCGTGCTGAATTTTGTGGACATGCTTTCGCACGCTCGCACCGACAGCAAAATGATGCGCGAGTTGGCGAATTCCGATTCGGCCTACCGCTCGCTCACGCTGTCGTGGTTCAAGCACTCGAGCGCGATGCCGCTGTTCCGCGAACTGGCGCGCCAAGGCTACAAAGTGGTGGTTACGACCGACCACGGCACCATTCATGTGGACAAAGCCATAAAAGTCGTCGGCGACAAAAACACCAACACCAATCTGCGCTACAAAGTTGGTAAAGCACTGAGTTACAACAAGAAAGAGGTTTTCGAAATTCTTCAACCAACGAAATATGGTTTGCCAAGTCCGAATGTAAGTTCGGCCTACATTTTTGCAACGGGCAGCGACTTTTTCGCCTATCCCAACAACTACAACTACTATGTGAGCTACTACGCCGACACCTTCCAGCACGGTGGCATTTCGATGGAAGAGATGCTCGTCCCGCTCATCACAATGACGCCCAAAAAGTAACAAGTCGCAAGATATGAGTCGCAAGAAAGAGTAAAAAGCAAAGAATAAAGACAAAAGACAATTAGCCAATTACCTAATTTCCAATTACTTAATTAAATTCCAAACGTACAATTCGACACGCCAACTGCCCCAATCTTCAAATCTTCAAATAAAAAATTGACTTTTTACCTCACAGACCATCACCACTGCGTTAAACTTATCAATTTTTTCGATAAGCGAGCGCAAAATCAAACTCGTTTGTTTTGCCGAGCGGAGAAAAAATCTTGCGTAGCAAAACTCATCAACTTATCAACCCTTAATTCACTGCTCACTCCTAACTGCTAACTACTAACTAAAAAAATGCTTCCGCTTTCCGATCCCATACAGATTTTTCTAGTGGTGCTGACCATCATTTTGGTGGCGCCGCTGTTTGGAAAAATCCGCATTCCGCACATCATTGTGCTGATTGTGGCTGGCATGGCACTCGGTCCGTATGGGTTGCACGTGCTCGACAATGGTCAGAGTTTTGAACTCTTTGGTAAGGTCGGATTGCTCTACATCATGTTTTTGGCGGGCATCGAAATCGACCTGAACACTTTCCGCCGGAATAGCGCAAAAGGCGCAGTTTTTGGCATCTACACATTTTTTGTTCCGATGATTTTGGGCATTGCGGCAAACATGTGGCTGCTGCACCTCGAGTGGATGTCGGCCACGCTGCTGGCGGCCATCTACGCCTCGCACACGCTCATAGCCTACCCTGCCATCAGCAAAATGGGCGTTTCGAAAAGCCGCGCCGTGAGCATTGCCGTGGCTGGAACCATCGTAACCGTTACGGCGGCGCTGCTGCTTTTGGCGGTGATTGTAGCGCTGCGCCAAGGCACTGCCGACGTGTGGTATTGGGTGCGTTTTGCCGCTGGAACGATGATTTTCGGCGCAGTCGTCTTCTGGCTTTTGCCGCTTGTAGCGCGATTTTTCCTGCACAAAGTGAGCGACAATGTAACGCAATACATTTTCGTTCTGGCAGTCGTATTTTTTGCATCACTTTTGGCCGAAATAGTCGGATTGTCGGGTATTTTGGGCGCATTCTTCGCTGGATTGGCACTCAACCGCCTTGTGCCAAGCGTTTCGCCGCTGATGAACCGCATCGAATTTGTTGGTAACGCCATTTTCATACCATTTTTCCTGATTTCGATAGGCATGATGATGAACATCGACGCCTTCACCGAAAGTTTCGATAGCATCTACGCCGCCCTTATAATGACTGCTATGGTGCTGGGAACCAAATGGTTAGCTGCTTGGTTCACGCAAAAAAGTTGCCACATGCGCCCGAGCGAACGACGCACACTGTTCGGTTTGAGTTGCGGACGCGCCGCCGTAACGCTGGCCGTCATCATGATCGGTCACCAAATCGGCCTGCTCAGCGAAAGCGTGCTCAACGGCAGCGTGCTGATGATTCTGCTCACCTGCACCGTAAGCACCGTGGTAACCGAAAAAGCCGCGCGCCAACTCGCCACCGAAGAGTTGCAAGCCGAGATAACGCACCAAAAACAAGGCAACGAGCGAATACTCATTCCTATAAGCGCGGAACAGGATATTCGCCACCTGATAGATGTGGGCAATCTGCTGAAACCGCAGCACAACCACAACGCACTCTATGCCGTTTATGTCGATTCAGGAAAGAATGAAAATGTGAGCGGCACGAAACTGATGGAAGCCGCTGCAAACCTTGCCGCCGCCACCGATAACCAACTGACTACCAGCGTGAAAAGTGGTGTGAATGTAGCCAACTGCATTCTCGAAACTGTAGCAGAACACGGCATCACCGACCTGCTGATGACCATGCACAAAAAGAGCCGTTTTGCCGACACATTTCTTGGAAACACCATCAGCGGATTGGTAAAAGAGAGCGCGCTCAACATCTTCGTCTACAAGCCAGTGAACGCTCTGAGCGATGTGAAACGCCTTGTGGTGGTGGTTCCCGACAAAGCCGAACTGGAGCAAGGTTTCGAAGAGTGGTTCTCGCGCATTCGCAACATTGCCACAAACCTTAGCGCAAAAACGCTCTTCTACGCCAGCAATCGAACCAAGACGGCACTCGAACGACTCTGCCACGAGCAAAATTTTCAGAATGTTCGTTTCACAGAATTAGCAAGTTGGGAAGATTTTCTGTTCGTTACCAAATCCGTCCGACAGCACGACTCGGTCATCATCATCTCGGCACGCAAAGGCACGCTGTCGTACAATCCGCTGTTCGAGCGACTGCCGCACTATCTCACAAAATATTTCAGTCAAAACAATGTCGCCCTGCTCTTCCCGCGCCAATCGCAAGCCAACGAAAAAACAGGCGAACTCTACAATCCAATGCACGTCTGAGAATTAAGAATTTTGAATTAAGAATTAAGATTTTTGCACAAATCAGCGCAGCCCGCCAACTTTATACACTTTTCACTTTCAGACTTTCCACTTTCAGACATTATACACTTTTTTGAAATCATGATTAACTACAAACGCCGCAAAACAACTGCCGTAAAAGTTGGGAATATCACTATCGGAGGCGATGCGCCGATACGCATTCAATCGATGGCCAACACCGATACCAACGACATCGCCTCGTCGGTGGCGCAAGCCGAACGCATTGTAGCCGCTGGTGGCGAATTGGTACGTTTCACTACGCAAGGTGTGCGCGAGGCACAAAGTCTTGGACAAATACGCACCGCCCTGCGCGAACGAGATTGTCAAGTGCCGCTCGTGGCCGATGTTCATTTCAATGCCAACGTGGCTCTGGAGGCTGCGCAATTGGTCGAGAAAGTGAGAATCAACCCCGGCAATTTCGTTGCTGGCAAACATGGCGACTACACCGACGAGGAATTTGCCGCCGAAATCGATAAAATTCGCGAAAAACTGACGCCGCTCATCGCACTCTGCAAAAAGCACGGCACTGCGCTGCGCATCGGCGTGAATCACGGTTCGCTCTCGCCGCGCATCATGAGCCGCTATGGCGATACGCCCGAAGGTCTGACCGCCTCGTGCATGGAGTTTTTGCGCCTTTGCGAAGAACAAGATTTTAGGCAGATTGTACTGTCGGTCAAGGCATCGAATGTGCGTGTGATGGTGCAGAGCGTGCGACTTTTGGTTGCCGAGATGGACAAAGCCGACATGCACTATCCGCTGCATCTTGGCGTAACCGAGGCTGGCGAAGGCGAAGATGGTCGCGTGAAATCGGCCGTTGGCATTGGCACGCTTTTGTCCGATGGATTGGGCGATACAGTGCGTGTGTCGCTGAGCGAACCGCCCGAGTGCGAGATTCCCGTAGCGCGAAAATTGGTCGACTACATCGGACTGCGCGCTGGTCATGCGCCCATCGATGGCACTCTGCCCGAGGGGTTCGATCCACTGCATTTCAAACGTCACCAAACCCGCGCTATTGGTAGCTTTGGCGGCAACAATGTGCCTGTGGTGATAGCCGAAAACGGCGGCAACTACGCAGTTCAGCCCGATTTCATCTTGGGCGAAAATGCGCCGCAAATGCTTCCGCTCACGCTCGCCGAACTCACGCCCGAAACCATCGAAAATCTCCGCAAAAATCCGCAGATAATTTTGCTGAAATCGCACCACCAGAATCCCGTGGGCGAGATGCGCGCCTTCTTCTTCCGCCTGATGCAAAACGGCATCGATTTGCCCGTGGTTCTTGCACGCCATTATACCGAAAACGACCTCGAAACGCTGCAACTGAAAGCCTCTGCCGACCTTGGTCCGCTCTTTGTCGATGGTCTTGGCGATGGCATTCTGATAACCAACGAAGGCACAAAAATCAGCAAAGAAGACATTAACTCACTGGCATTCAGCATTTTGCAAGCCGCCCGCATGCGCACCAGCCGGACGGAATACATCTCATGCCCAAGTTGCGGCCGCACCATGTTCGACCTGCAGACCACCGTAGCGCAGATAAAAACCGCCACCGCGCACCTCACCAACCTGAAAATTGCCGTGATGGGCTGCATTGTGAATGGCCCGGGCGAGATGGCCGACGCCGACTATGGTTATGTAGGCGCAGGCAAAGGTCGTGTGAGCCTCTACCGCCAAAAAGAGTGCGTCGAACGCAACATTCCCGCCGAACAAGCCGTCGAACGACTGCTCAAATTAATCGACGAAGACAAGGTGAAGTGACGATTTCATAAACTCCTGAAAATCAGACGGATTGCGCAATTTTTCCGCAACTTTCGGAAACGAGGTCCATTTTGTATATACAACGTACATACATTGTGCGCACAAAATACCGTCGCGCGGGATTTGCAATCCCGCGCTTTTGTATTATTCAGATTTGTAATCCGTAGAAAACAATAGCGGACGCACGCGGTGCGTCCCTACGATTCTAAATTCAACGCTTCAACTGCAGTACCCTTCTGCAATGCAAGCATTCCTAACTCCTCACTCCTAATTCCTAACTGTCTTTTGTCTTTATTCTTTACTCCACATTTGTACGGAAGTCTTAGTGTATCCAGCATATCTGTTTCCTTTTTTTCGTATTATTATCAAAAAGGGATACAAAAAATATTCCCAAAAGAATAGGTACCTATCTATTATGATAAGTACCTACTCTTTTTTGGATTATAAGAACAACCCTTTATGCTACTTTGACA
>CAVHRT010000012.1:0-31981 GCA_963638355.1 Flexilinea sp.
CGCATGCAGCAAGCAACAAAGCAGTGCTGCATAAAGCCGCGAAAAATTTCGTTCTCTTCATAATAGATATTTTTTTAGAGTGAATAAATTAGCACACGACAAAAGGCGACCGAATAGAAATTCGTCCGCTAAAAACATATTTTTATGATTTTCTGAAATTAAACTACCCGATAGGGGGGGGGGCTAACTGATTGATAATTAGCAAATTACATACACAGCAAGGCAGTGCAAATAGATTTGCGATGCTACGTTCGATTGTATGTTTACTGATGTTAACCATATCGACTGCAAAGATACGATTTTTTGACAAACGAAAAAAAAATGGGAGCGAAAAAATTTCGTTCCCATTTTCCAAACTTAATATTAACGTTTTACTTCTCTACGAGCGCCATTTTCACGGCCTCCACCATATTGTCGGTGTAGTGGAATGTGAGACCTTTGCGGTAGATTTCGTTTATCTCTTCCACATCGCGTTTGTTTTCGGAACAGATGACAATATCGGTGATACCAGCGCGTTTGGCAGCGAGGATTTTCTCTTTTATTCCGCCCACGGGAAGCAGTTTGCCGCGCAGCGTTATCTCGCCAGTCATAGCAAGATTTTTCTTCACTTTGCGATGCAAAAATGCCGATGTCATGGCCGTGAGAATGGTGATGCCAGCCGACGGACCATCTTTGGGCGTGGCGCCCTCGGGCACATGCATGTGAACCGCATGTTTGTCGATTTGTTTCGAGTCGAGGCCAAGTTCTTTGGTGTGCGATTTCAGAAATTCGAGCGCGAGTGCCGCCGACTCCTTCATCACCTGACCGAGATTGCCCGTGAGCGCCAGACGCGAAACTTTCGATGGGCTCAGACTCACTTCGATGAGCAGAATTTCGCCGCCAACCGATGTCCAAGCCAAACCCGTCACCACGCCGCAAACATCGTTCCCTTGATATTTGTCGTGCTGAAAGCGCGGAATGCCCAGCAACCCCTCGAGGTCGGCAATGCTAATGGCAGGATTATAGGGTGTTTCGGTGGCAATTTTGCAAGCGATTTTGCGCATGATTTTTGCGATCACGCGTTCGAGGCTGCGCACGCCCGATTCGCAAGTGTAGTTGTCGATGATGTAGCGCAAAACGGGCTTCGACAGTTTCACTTGCGCCCTCTTGATGCCGTGTTCTTTCAGCTGTTTTGGTACAAGGAATTTTGAGGCGATCTCCACTTTTTCTTCGGCAATGTAGCCATTCACCTCTATCAACTCCATGCGGTCGAGCAGCGGGCGCGGCACGGTGCTGAGCGTGTTGGCCGTGGCAATGAACATCACTTTCGACAGGTCGTAATCGATGTCGAGAAAATTGTCGTGGAACGCCGAATTCTGCTCAGGATCGAGCACTTCGAGCAATGCCGAAGCGGGATCGCCATGAATATCGGAATCGATTTTATCAATCTCGTCGAGCACAAAAACGGGGTTCGAAGTGCCTGCTTTTTGCAACGCTTGAATGATGCGTCCTGGCATTGCGCCCACGTAGGTGCGACGGTGACCGCGAATTTCGGCCTCGTCGTGCACGCCACCAAGCGACACGCGAACATACTTTCTGCCAAGACTTTCGGCGATGGATTTGCCGAGCGAGGTTTTTCCCACTCCCGGAGGACCATACAGGCAAATGATGGGCGCTTTCAGATTGTTGTGCAACTTCAAAACAGCCAAATGTTCGATGATGCGCTCTTTCACTTTTTCGAGTCCGAAATGGTCGTGATCGAGTATTTTTTGCGCCTTTTTCAGATCGAAATTATCTTCGGAATACTCGTTCCACGGCAGGTCGAGCAACGTTTCGATGTAGTTTTGTTGAACCGAATAGTCAGGCGACTGAGTTGGAGTTTTCTGCAGTTTGCGCAACTCTTTTTGAAAGATTTCTTCAGTCTTTTTGCCCCATTTTTTCTTCTTTGCTTGCTTGCGATATTCTATTGTCGGGTCCAGATCGAAATCATCGTCTTCGCCCGATTCAGATTTCAGCTCATTTTGAATGGTTTTCATCTGTTCTTGCAAGATGAATTCGCGCTGTTTGCGGTCCATTTTTTGGCGCACTTTCGATTCGATGTCGGCCGCCACGGCAAGGCGCTGCAGTTCGTCCTGCAACATCTCGTCGAGCTCTTCGGCGCGCTTTGCAAGATCGTTCACTTCGAGCAGATGTTGCTGCGCTATTCCATTGAGTTGCAGACCGTTAGCTGCAAAATTGATGAGCGCCTCGGGATCTTTGAAATTGTCGAGCGTCATCACCATCTCGTTTGGAATCGCAGGCGAACGCTTGATAATCTCTTTGGTTTGCGCTTTTATGTTTTTCAGCAGATTTTTGAATTCGGCATCATCGGGTGCTTGAGGTTTGGCAAAAACTATGACGCTACCTGCGAGAAATGGTCTAGTTTGCGTGAGTGCGGCGAGTTGTGCGCGTCGGCGACCTTGCAAAATCACAACGGTTTTGCTACCGAGATCGATGATTCGCAACACACGAGCCACGGTGCCAATTTTGAAAAGATCGTCGAATTTTGGCGATTCCACACTTTTTTCGTGCTGCATCAGCGCCAGCAGTTCGCTCTGGTTTTCGAAGGCTTTGCGCACCACTTTCAGCGACGAATTGCGTTCGATGGTGATGGGCAACACTTGCATTGGGAAAATGCACGAATTGCGCAACGGCAGCACTGGTAGCAGGTCGCCCGAATTGCACTGCACCTCGTTGGGATCGTCGTTGGGGTCAAGTTCAATCACCTCGCTGTGAACATTCGACGCGTTTTGCGCAATCAGTTCCGCCCTTTCGGCCTCTTGCTTCATTATCTCTTCGCGCTGTTCAATTATTTTCTTTCGCTGCGCTTTGATTTCGTCCATCAGCTCTTCGACCGATTGTTTTTTTTCGTCTTTCTCCATATTTAGAGGGTAAATTCTTAAGATTCAAAATAGATTTTTTTCTGACAAAATGTCAGTTTTCTGGAATAGTGCAAATTTTACCTTGCGGTTTTACAGGCGATAAAATCACCGCGAAACTGCATAAACAGGCATTTTCCATTGATATTTGCGGTAGATTTAGACCAAATTGTGTGCCAAAATTCCGTTGATGAGTTTAATGCGTTAGTCAGAGTCTGTGAGGAAGAATCCTATTTTTCATTTGAAGATTTGAAAATTTGAAGATTGCGGTGCGGTGAGCCTGTCGAACCGCGCACTATCCAACTTGGCACGAAAATTATCAATTATCAATTATCAATTGTCAATTATCAATTGAAAACTCCTAACTATTCTCTGATTATTTTCAATTCTGCATGCGGGCCAAGTTTGATGATGGACGAGGGGCGGGCGGGCGTAGTGTCGTCGCGGCGCGTGGCGCAGATGTAGTCGACACCATTTTTTATTTCGTCGGAGATTTCGGCAAAAGTGTGCGCTGCAGGTTCGCCGCTGATGTTGGCCGAGGTGGAGACAATTGGCAGATGAAACCGCTCGCACAGGCGATGCGAAAATGCCTCGTTCGTTACGCGAATGCCCACGCTGCCATCGTCGGCAAGCAGGTTTGGCGCCAGATTTTTTGCGTTCGAATAGATGATGGTGAGCGGGCGCGTGGCCAGTTCAATCAGGTCGTACGCCACATCGGGAATGGTGTCGACGTAGCCCGGCAGTTTGGCGGCACTATCGATGAGCGTGAGCATGGCTTTGCTGTCGGCACGACGTTTGAGCGCGAAAATTTTTGCCACAGCATCGGCATTTGTGGCATCACAACCAATGCCCCAAACCGTATCGGTTGGATAAAGAATGATACCTCCGCGCCGCATCACTGCAATGGCGTTTTTTATATCTTCGTCCATAAATTAGTTTGTAAAGTTCGTAAAGTTTGAAAGTTTATAAAGTCAGTTGAAAAGTTGACAAGTTGAAATCAATTTCTAATTTCTAGATTTCTGGTTGCGCTTCGCGCTGTTTTCAATTATTCATTTGAAGATTTGAAGATTGCACGCAGTCCTTCTTTACCACCATTTATTGGGTAATTGGGTAATTGGATAATTGGGCAATTGAGTCGCAAAATTACCACAAATTTTCGCTATCAACAAAAAATAAGTAACTTTGCCATGATTTTTTTGGGATAAAGGTGAGAGTTTATAGGTTAGAGGATTGGCTGTTACAACCTGAAACTTGAAACTTTTAACTTGAAACTTTTGAATTTGCGAAGCAATGAATCAGCCGAATCTTAGTTTTACGAAACTGTGGAACATCAGTTTTGGATTTTTGGGCGTGCAGATAGCCTACGCCTTGCAGAGTGCCAACATCAGCCGAATTTTTGCCACGCTGGGCGCCGATCCGCATAGTCTGAGTTATTTTTGGATTTTGCCGCCACTCATGGGCATGATTGTGCAACCCATCGTAGGCGTATTGAGCGACAAGACTTGGTGCCGCCTCGGGCGTCGCATTCCGTACCTGCTGGTGGGCGCAATAGTGGCCGTGGCAGTGATGATTTTGCTGCCAAACGCTGGCAATTTCACTTTTTCGCAAGCCGCATTTCTGGGACTAAATGCCGCCATGTGGTTCGGACTTTTCTCGCTGATGTTTCTCGACTGCTCCATCAACATAGCCATGCAACCATTCAAAATGATGGTGGGCGACCTTGTAAACGAGCAGCAAAAGGGTCTAGCCTACTCCATCCAGAGTTTTCTGTGCAATGTGGGCAATGTGGTTGGCTTTTTGTTCCCCATTTTCTTCACATGGATTGGCATAAGCAACGAAGCCCCCAAAGGCGTCATTCCCGATTCGGTGGTCTATTCGTTCTACATCGGCGCTGCCATTTTGGTACTGTGTGTGCTCTACACGGTGCTGACCGTGCGCGAAATGCCACCTGCCGAATACGCCAAATATCACACCGATAACAATTCGCAGAAAAATCGAGGAAAAGACAACGCCAACATTTTCCGCCTTCTGGTCGATGCGCCGCGCGTGTTTTGGACTGTCGGTTTGGTGCAATTTTTCTGCTGGGCAGCGTTCGTCTACATGTGGACCTACACCAACGGCGCCATTGCCGAGACCATTTGGCACACCTGCGACGCCGCCTCCGAAGGCTATCAAGCCGCAGGCAACTGGGTTGGCGTGCTGTTTGCCGTGCAAGCCGTGGGCGGAATTGCGTGGTCGGTGGTCATTCCAAAATTCCGCAGTTATCGCGCAGCTTATGTCGTGAGCCTAATTTTGGGCGGAATTGGCTTTGCGCTGGTGCCGTTCGTCGGCAATCAATATCTGCTTTTTGTACCCTATTTTCTAATAGGATGCGCGTGGGCTGCCATGTTAGCACTGCCGTTCACCATCTTGACCAACAACATCAAAGGGGCGCACATGGGCACTTACCTCGGACTGTTCAACTGCACCATTTGCCTGCCGCAGATAGTGGCTGCGCTGTGCGGCGGACAACTACTACAACTTGTTGGTAATCAGGCAAATATGTTGCTCGTTGCTGGTATTTGCCTATTTATTGGCGCGGTGTGCGTTGCGTTAGTGAAAGATGAAAAATAACACCATGCGTCAACATTTTTCAGAGATAGATTCCACCAACCGCTGGTTACGCGACAACATTGCCACAGCGCAACACGGCTTGTTGGTCGATGCCGATTTTCAGACAGCGGGCAAAGGTCAAGCCACCAACCGCTGGGAGTCGGCGCGGGGCGAAAATCTGCTTTTCAGTCTGCTGCTTGAACCGACAAAAGTGCCTGTGGCTCAGCAATTTATGCTTTCTGAAATAATTTCGCTGGCCATGGTCGATGTGCTATCGGAACTGACGCAAACCGAAATCACCATAAAGTGGCCGAACGACATCTACGCGGGCGACTGCAAACTGAGCGGCATTCTCATCGAGACGCTGCTCGAGGGCAACCGCATGGCAAAAGCCATTGTGGGTGTGGGACTGAATGTGAACCAGACCAAATTTGTGAGCGACGCGCCAAATCCCATCTCGATGCAGCAGATTGCAGGGCGCGCATTCAGCCGCGAAGAGGTCTTGCAGCAGATTATCAGCCGCATGCTACTCTACTACGAGCAGTTCGACCCTGCGCAGCCCGAGCCATGGCAAAAACGCTACGCTGAGGCGCTCTATCGCCGCAGTGGGCAGCACACTTTCAGCCTGCCATCGGGCGAAACGTTCCAAGCCAGCATCAAATGCGTGGAGCCAAACGGTCGCCTCTGCCTGCGCCGCAGCGATGGCGAATTGCTAAAATTTGCGTTCAAGGAAGTGCAATTTGAGATTAATCATCGAATCATTGAGTCATCGAATCATTGAATGAAAAGGGGAATATGGAAAAATTTTCGCTTGGAGATATCGAATTTCATCATACTTTGGCAGTGCAGATGCGTTTCAACGATGCCGATGCGCTGGGTCATGTGAACAACAACGCCTATTTTTCGTTCTACGATTTGGGCAAAACCAACTATTTCGATGCGGTGCGAGGCGAATATCTGCCACCAAAATCGATCACTTGGGTTTTGGCACATGCCGAGGTCAATTTTTTGCACCCTATTTTTCTGAATGAAAAAATCAGCGTGCAGACGGCTGTGAGCCACATCGGCACAAAGAGTTTCGAGCTGTCGCAGCGCCTCATCGACGACCGCGGCACGGTGAAAAGCGAATATCGCTCCGTGATGGTCGGTTTCGATTTTGCACACAACCAATCAGCGCCAATCTCCGACGAATGGCGCCAACTTTTCAGTAAATTTGAAGGTAGAAAACTAGGATAAACGCCTCAATGGTTCTTCTGCCATTCCGCAATCTGCTTTTTGGCTGTCTCGTAGCCAATGTTGTAGATGGCTTCGTACTCACGAAAATCGAATTCCCCATAATTATCGATGGCGTGCACCTCTATCAGCAGGTCGCACAGCGCATGCCCCGGCAGCGAATTGACATGTTGCACATCGCGCAAGCCGAAAAGCATGGCCTCGTGCGTGCGAGTGGCCTGTTTGTGCGTGAGCGGCAACACATCGATGCCAATCAGAAAATCGCATTTGTCGCGAATGGGCTGCGCCGGAAAATTGTTGAGCATGCCGCCATCGGTGTATTGCACGCCGTTGATGGTTTGCGCCTCAAACACCGTAGGAATGGACGCCGACGCTATCACATATTCAGCCAACTGATTGCCCGTGCAGACATATTCCGAAGTGGCTTCGGTAAGGTTCATCACGCAGGCGCAGAAGCCTTTGGGCAGACTATCGAACGAATTGTCGGGCATCAACTCTTTCAGCAGACGGCTGATGGCGTCGAGGTTGTAGATGCCAGGATTTTTCGAGAAATGAATGCGCAGCAGCGTAGCATTGCGATAGAGTTGTTCGTCTTTCACTATCTGCATTATCTCGTCGGGTTTGTAGCCTGCAGCGTAAAGCACGCCAATGAGCGAACCCATGCTCGTTCCCGACACAATAGTGGGCTTGAACCCCGCCTCTTCCAACGCTTGAATGGCACCAATGTGCGCAAAACCGAGCGCACCGCCGCCACTCAAAACCAATCCTACACGCTGTTCTGCAAAACAATTTGCCGTCATAGTCAATCCGATTAATATGGTGATGAAAAGCTTCTTCATAAGTTTACGAGTTGATGAGTTGAGAAGTTGATAAGAAGTTCATCAAGTTATAAAGTTTATCAAGTTCATAAGTTTCGCATTCCACAACTTTCTGCAGAAAAATCCACTTCTCACTGCTCACTTCTCACTACTCACTTTTACAGTTTTTCCGCTTCTTGCCGCTACTTGCACCACGGCAGGTTTTTCCGAGGTGAAATCAATTTTCAATTTTTCGCCGTTCAAAAGATCGATGACTGAGGCATTTTCTGTTTTTTGCAATTTCAAAAAATCAAAAAGATGTTGCGGCAGATTTATCTGCACTTCGGCATCATTTTCGGAGAAATTTGCCACCGCCAAAATCACCTCTCGCCCTGCAGCGCGCACAAATGCGTATTGTTCTTGCAAATGAGCGTTGGCGTACATCAAATCGAAAAATGCGCCTTCGCTCAGTGCGCGTTCGGTGTTGCAAAGCGTCAGAACAGTCCGATAGAAAGCACGCAAATCTCGTGCCGAATCGCTCATCGTGCCTGCGTACCAATCTTTTAGCGTGCCGACCGACCAATAATCGAAAATAGTTGTGCGCCCATCGCGACCGCTGAAACCCTCGGCATCCATACCACGCTCGCCAAGTTCCTGACCAGCGTAAATCATCACTGGATTGGTATTCATGCACGCCGCCACAAGCATGGCAGGGCGTCCAGCGAGCGCAGAGCCGGCAAAAAAGTCGGACGCGATGCGCTGCTCGTCGTGGTTTTCAAGAAAATTGAGCATGTGACTCTGAATGTCGTTCACCTGCTGCCACTGGTGAGTGATGTCGTGCGCCGAACTGTGGTGGCACATCACGCACCGCAACGAATCGTAGAGACCGACTTTGTCGTACAGATAGTCGAATCCGCCCTCGAAAATATAGCGACGATAGAGCGCAGGATTGTAGACTTCCGCCACAAAAATGATCGATGGAAAGTGCCGTTTCACCTCGCCAATAACCCAATGCCAAAATTCGGCTGGCACCATTTCGGCCATGTCGCAGCGAAAGCCATCGACGCCCTTGGCGGCCCAATAGAGCAGAATGTCGCGCATTTTCAGCCAAGTGTCTGGCATGGGATCGAAATGCGTTGCGCCGCCGCCCGTGTAGTCGATGCCGTAGTTCAATTTCACCGTTTCGTACCAATCGTTTTGCGATGGCGAAGGCGAAAAACAGTCGTTTCCCGTGGCGCGCGCAGGGAATTCGGTGTAGCCTTTGGCATCGAATTGCGGAGCGAAAGGCGTGTTTGGGCAATAGTAAAAATTATTTTGCGGACTGAAATGCCAATCTTTGCGATCGTGCAATCCAAAATCGGTTTCTGGTTTCACATCGCTGTGATATTGGCGCGCCACATGGTTCGGCACAAAATCCATCAGCATTTTCAGACCTGCTTTGTGCGTGCGCTGCACCAACTGTTCGAACTCGTGCATGCGGTTTGGCACACTATCGGCCAAGTCGGGATCGACATCGTAGTAATCCTTCACCGCATAGGGCGAGCCAGCGCGACCCTTCACCACGCCGCCATGGTCGAGGCGAATGCCAAACTGCGAATAGTCGGTCTGCGTGGCGTGTTCCAAAATGCCCGTAAACCAAATGTGCGTCGCGCCAAGTTGCTTTATTTCCGAAAGAATTTTCGGCGTGAAACTACTGAATTTGGCACAACCATTCTGTTCAATCAAGCCATTCGGAATGTTTTTGCCGTCATTGCCAAACAGCCGCGTAAAGACTTGGTAGATTACTATTTTGGACATTAAAAGTGGATTGAAAAAGTTTTTATTTTGCCTGATTTCATCGCGGTTTGCGCCATTGCGATTTTTTTCGTTACGAAAATTTTCGCAATCATTTTTTGCACAAAAAGTTCATTCTCGCGTCCTGATTAAATCACTAAATCATTGCGTCACTAAATTTCTACAGCCATCTTTTCCGATGAAAATAGAGCAGAATAGCCGCCACGAATGCCACCATCAAACCAAGCGCCCAAAGGTAGCCATAGCGCCAATGCAGTTCTGGCATAAAGTCGAAGTTCATGCCGTACATGCTCGCAACCAGCGTTGGTGGCAGGAAGATAACGCTGACAATGGTGAAGATTTTGATGATTTTGTTTTGCTGAATGTTGACCAAGCCAAGGAATGTGTCCTGCAGATATTCCAGACGATCGAACGAAAAACGCGTGTGTTCGAACAGCGAATTGATGTCCTTGATGATGATAGAGAGTTTGTTTTTGGCTTCGGTGGGGAACATTTCGCTTTTCAGCATGTTGGAGCAGACGCGCTGACGGTCGACTATATTTTCGCGAATGAGCATGGTTTTTTCCTGAAATTCCTTGATGGCAATCAGAATGTCGTCGCTCACATCTTCGTCGGTTTTCAATTGATTACTCAATTTGGTTATTTCGCGGGTCATGTCCTCTATCATGTCGGCATCGTACTCCACGCGAGTTTCCATCAGCGCCACCAGAATGTAGAATCCGTTGGGATAGTTGCGCGGGTTGGCAAACATCTTCTTCACGGTTTCGTTGAACGAGCGCAACTCTTGGCTGCGAACCGACACCAGAATGTTGTTTTTGACGATGAACGACACAGGCTCCTCGTCGTAGTTGTCGAGCAGGAATTTGGAGTTCGCCACCAGCGTATCTTCGGTCTCGATGTAGCGCGAACTAATCTCGATTTCCTCCATCTCTTCCTCTTCTTGAATGTAGATTTTGAGAAATTGTTCCAGCTCACTTTCGGCATCTTCTGGCACATCGTTCAGGTCGATCCACAGAATGTTGCTCAACGAGATTTGCTTGAGCGATGCGATGTCTTTCGATATTTTCAGGCGATTGTTGTCGCGGTAGAATAGGCGGATTTCAGACATGGTTTCTTCGTTTTTTTTACCGATGCAAATTTTGTCGCAAAATCCGCATCAGTAGTTATACGTTCATTTTTGTTGCCATCAGTTTGGTGAGCGCCACGAAATCGGCAACGCTAAGTTGTTCGGGGCGTAGGTCGAATACTGGCTCCGCGCACGCAGCCCCTTGCAGCAGAGGTTTTAGCGAATTGCGGAGCGTTTTTCGTCGCTGATTGAAGGCCGTTTTCACCACTTGCGTAAATAGTCGCTCGTCGCAATCGAGTTGCTTGGTGGCGTTGCGCGTGAGGCGAATGACGGCCGATTTCACCTTTGGTGGTGGATCGAACACATGCTCCGAAACGGTGAAGAGATATTCAATGTCGTAAAACGCCTGCAACAGCACGCTGGTGATGCCGTAGGTTTTGCTGCCATGCGGCGCGGCAATGCGTTCCGCCACCTCTTTCTGCACCATGCCCACAAGGCACGGAATGCGGTCGCGATGGTCGAGCAGACGAAAGAAAATTTGCGTCGAGATGTTGTACGGAAAATTGCCAACCACGGCAAACCGTTGCCCTTCGAAGAGCGTGGCAAGATCCATTTTCAGGAAATCGCCTTCTACAACATGCAGATTTGGATAGTAGTGCGCCAGATATTCCACCGATTCGGTATCGATTTCGATAGCGGTGAGGCGATTGGGGAGTTTTAGCAGAAATTGGCTGAGTGCGCCAGTGCCAGGACCGATCTCAAGCAATGGCAACGAGCATCCAGCCGGCAAACTGTCGGCTATGTGCTGGGCGACAGACAAATCCTTCAGGAAGTGCTGTCCTAAGCGTTTTTTTGCTCTTACGAATGCCATATAAAAGGGGGTCGTCCATGCAATGGATTACAGATTTCAAATTTCAAATTAGTGCCTTAGTCAGAACCTGTGGGGTAAAATTTCTAATTTCTAGATTTCTAATTTTATAGTGTAGCGCTAATTGTCAACTATCAATTGTCAATTATCAATTAAATTCGTAACTTTGCAGCGCAAAAGTAGAAAAAAAATTTGATTCGCCAAAATTTTTCGGAAATTATTGGGAAAAATGGCGCAAAAAAGGCATCGCATAGCCTTGTGGAATGACGAAACTGGAGAAAATAGCGCAGTCGCTGCTGCTCAAAATAGTCGATTTTTGCTATCGCCCTTTCGCACGATTGGTGCCGAAGGACTTTTTTCGTTATGGTTTTGCGGGCGGGCTGAACACACTCTTCGATTGGGTGCTTTATTTTGTGCTTTACCATTTTGCCTTTCATGCGCAGGTGGTTGAGCTGGGTTTTGTGGCGTTCACACCGCACATTGCCGCATTCGTTTTCAAGTTTCCGATCACTTTTCTCACAGGATTTTGGCTCAATCGCCACATCAGTTTCGAGGGTTCCACGCTGCTGCGGCGCACGCAGTTGGCGCGCTACTTGCTTGTGGTGGCGGGCTGCATTTTGCTCAACTACGGTTGCCTGAAACTGTTTGTCGAGGTGTTCGAGTTCTACCCCACACCATCGAACATGCTCACGACGGTTATTACCACGGCATTCAGCTATTTTTCGCAGAAATATTTTTCGTTTCGCAAGACGACAAAAGCGGACGAAAATCAGTAATTTTCAAAAACAAAATCAGAAAATCAAGAAAAATTATGTTCAAAAATCAACCAAAAGGACTTTATGCTTTGGCACTGGCCAACACGGGCGAGCGCTTCGGCTACTACACCATGCTAGCGGTGTTTGCACTGTTTTTGCGCGCAAATTTCGGTTTGCCCGCCGATGCGGCAGGACAAATCTACGCTGGATTTCTGGCGTGCGTCTATTTTTTGCCGCTTGTAGGTGGCATTTTGGCCGACAAAATTGGCTACGGCAAATGCGTTACTATAGGCATTGTGGTGATGTTTCTGGGCTACCTGTGCTTAGCTATTCCACTGGGTAGCAACGGCTTAGCCATGGGCGTGATGATAGCCGCGCTGCTGCTCATTTCGTTTGGCACGGGCTTGTTCAAAGGCAACCTACAAGTGATGGTGGGCAACCTGTACGACGCACCCGAATATGCCGACCGCCGCGACGCTGCTTTTTCGCTTTTCTACATGGCGATAAACATCGGCGCTATGTTTGCCCCGACTGCCGCAGTGAAAATTATGAATTGGGCGCAAAATCAATTTGGTGTGAGCGTGAACGACAGTTATCACTTTGCGTTCATGGTGGCTTGCGCTAGTCTGGTTTTGAGCATCATCATCTACTACGCTTGCCGCCCGTGGTTCAAACACGTGGAGAATTCGGCAAAACAGACTGTTGCCACCAACGGCAAAGCCGCGCCCGAACTCACGCCCGAGCAAACCAAGAAACGCATTGTGGCGCTCTGCTTGGTTTTCGCTGTGGTCATATTCTTCTGGATGGCATTCCACCAAAATGGTTTGACGCTGACCTATTTCGCCAACGAATTTGTTTGTCCGCGCGTCGAGGGCGTTCAGACTATGGAATTCGACATCATCAATTTGGTGATGATAGTTGTGGTGGTTTACGGACTTTTCGGCGTGTTCCAAAGCGACACCAGCAAAGGCAGAGCCATTGCGGGCGTTACCACATTGGCGGCGTGCAGCGTATTGGTTTACAAATTCATCACTCGCGAAGAGTTTATCGACATCGAAGCACCAATTTTCCAGCAGTTTAACCCATTCTATGTGGTAGCACTCACACCAGTGAGCATGGCTATTTTTGGCGCATTGGCCAAGAAAGGCAAAGAGCCATCGGCGCCGCGCAAAATTGCTTACGGCATGGTGGTGGCAGCATGCGCCTACATTCTGATGGCAGTTTGCTCGGTTGGACTGCTCACACCTGCAGCGCAAGAGTTGGCTCATGCCACAGGCGATGCCACTTACGCCAACGCTAATGTACTGATTTCAACCTACTTAATCCTTACTTTCGGCGAATTACTGCTCAGCCCGATGGGCATTTCGTTTGTATCGAAAGTGGCGCCACCAAAGTACAAAGGCATGATGATGGGCGGTTGGTTTGTAGCCACAGCCATCGGCAACTACCTTGTGAGCATTGGCGGCAACCTATGGGGCAATCTGCCATTGTGGGCTGTTTGGAGCGTGTTTGTGGGCGTTTGCCTTGTAGCAGCCATATTCATGTTCGCCATGATGAAAAAACTCGAGGCGGCAACGGAAGAGTAACGAATTTCTACGAAACCCGATGCGCATTGCTGTTGTCATACCCGTTTATCGCACACCGACGGCAGACGAAGAAATATCGCTGCGGCAATGCTGCAAAGTGCTGAAACGCTACGATCACATTCTGATTGCGCCCGAAGGGTTGGACACTGCGCCGTTTCATGCGCTGTGGGCAGAACAGGGCAAAACTCTTCTCGAAAAACGGTTCGCCACCACATATTTTAGTGGTCTGAAGGGCTACAATCGACTCTGTTTATCGCGCGAATACCATACTTTCCTTTACGGGGGGTGGGTATTCGCACATGCTTATCTATCAAGCCGATGCCTTTGTTTTCAGAGATGAATTGGAAGAGTGGGCGGCAAAAGGCTACGAATATGTTGGCGCGCCCAATGTAGGGTTGGCGCGACAGAGCGTCTATCGTCCCGATATGCCGATGCGGGTAGGCAATGGCGGCTTTAGTCTGCGCAGTCTCGATGCCATTTTACGCTTTATCGATGGCAAGAAAAAAGTTTTCTGCTTGTGGCACATTCTGCGCTCGCCGCTGATTTAGAAGCGCAGCTACTGGTGGTTAACCGTCGAGGCATTACGCTATTGGGTGCAGGGAGCAACACCCACCGATTTGCTGACCAGTTGGCAGGGCAACGAGGACGATTTTTGGGGCAGTCTGCTGGGGTTAAGCGAGTACGCTCTGTGCCGCCCAACGCCCGAAGAGGCCATGCATTTCGCTTTCGACCGTTTTCCAAAGGAGCTATACGAGCGCATCGGGCAACTGCCAATGGGCTGCCACGCTTGGCGCAAATACGAATACAACTCGTTTTGGAAAACAATTATCGAGCAACACAGCCAAATGCCTTAGGTTTCTAACGTCCACGACTAATTCTTAACTTTCCGGACGTGGCATGCCGCGTCCCTACAAGCTCCACCACATTTTGCAGAACTATTATTTATTATTTATTTTTAATTACTTATTTTAACCAAAGGTGTGGGTCTTGTTTGCCTTTCTGTCGGCGGCGCTGTTGGGCGTGTATGATGTTTTCAAAAAGATTTCGCTCGATGCCAACGCTGTGATTCCCGTTCTTTTTTTGAATGTGGTGTTTTGCTGCGCCATCTTCGCTCCGCTGATGGTAGTGTCGGCCGTAGCGCCCGAACTGACCGAAGGCACGCTGTTCCACATGCCGCGACTTACAGCGCATCAGCATGCGCTACTTGCGCTGAAGGCGGTGATTGTGCTATCATCTTGGATTACAGCCTATTACGCTCTAAAACATCTGCCAATAACCATTGCATCGCCCATAAAAGCCACACAGCCCATTCTCACTTTGGTTTGCGCCATGCTGGTGTTTGGCGAGCGACTCAATGCGTTTCAGTGGGCGGGCGTAGTGGTGGCGGTGGTGTCGTTTTTCATGCTGTCGCAATCGAGCAAAAAGGAGGGCATACAGTTTGCCCACAACCGCTGGGTGTGGCTCATGGTGGCGAGCATTGTAATGGGAACGGTGAGTGGTCTGTACGACAAGTGGCTAATGACGCAGGTCGACCGCATGAACACGCAGGTTTGGTACAACTACTACCAACTGCTGATAATGGGCGCCATTTTGTTGCTGATTTGGTTGCCAACGCGAAAAAAAACAACGCCTTTTCGCTGGTCGTGGGCTATTCCGCTGATTTCGGTATTTCTTACGGCGGCCGACTTTTTCTACTACCTTGCTTTGGCCGATGGTGCATCGATGATTGCCATTGTGTCGCTTGTGCGACGTTCGAGCGTGGCGGTGTCGTTCACACTGGGTGCGCTCTATTTTAAGGAACGCAACCTGCGCGCCAAAGCCATCGATCTGCTGATGGTGCTGCTTGGCATGCTGCTGATTTTTATTGGAACAAATTGTTGAATTGATTTCCAACCCCTCCGCTGCGCTCGTCCCCTTGAAAAGGGGACATTTTCGCACACTCGTTGGTTTAGTTAGTTATTTTTGGGTATTGCTCCTTTGTGATTGATACCGATTTCTCCCCTTTCCAAGGGGAGTACCCGCCCACGGTGGGGGTAGGGTTCAAAAAAAATAACCCATAATACAAAAGTGCGGGATTACAAATCCCGCACAACGAAATCCACGCTATCCAACCGTCACGCGAAAACTCCTAACTCCTCATTCCTAGCTCCTAATTGTCTTTTGTCCTTCGTCTTTACTCCTTATTCACCACTTTCAAAATCCAGTTTTCAATCTCTTTTCGCACCTGTTTTCGGCTATCGAAATGGTTGACGATGATGCAGAAAGTGTAAGTTTTTCCGCCCTTCAAAATGTAGCCTGCGTACGACTGCACGCCAGCCATGCTGCCGCTTTTGGCGTGAATTTGAGCAGTGTTGTTTTGCTTCAAGAAGTTTTTTACCGTACCCTCTTTGCCCGCCAGCGGAATGCTGTTCAGATAGGCAGGAAATTGCGGCGAATGGTACATTTTCAGCAAAATCTGGTTCAGAAAATCGGCCGAAAAGGCATCGAATGGCGACAAACCGCTACCATCGTTCAGGCTGATGCCATCGAAACTAATGCCGCGCTGCTGCCAAAATTTCTTCTCCACAGCAATGGCGGCGTTGTTGCTCGCAGGCGTGGCATTTTGTGCAGCCAATCGACGAAAAATATGCTCGGCGTAATTGTTGTTGCTCGTGAAATTTGTCACGCGAACGAGCGCAGAGAGCGGCTCTGACTTGTGAACAAACAGCATGGTGCGCGGGAGCGTGTTCGTAGCGTGATCAGAAAATGTGCCATCGATGGTTACGCCATAGTGGCGCAATAGTGCAGCAAACTGTTCAGCCAAACAGAGCGGTGGATTGGGAATATCGCCTTTCAGCAAAAACTGCCCACGATTGGCAGGCACTGCGCCCACTATCCAACGACGGTTGTCGTAGGCCATGCCGCGCACAAAGGCACTATCCATGGGCGTTTTGGTTGATTGCGCAAGGTTATAAAGTTCCAAGCCTTCGATTTGCGGCGTAACCTTCAAGATGGTCGGTTGCGTGCCTACATCGCCCGAGCGCATGGAGATGTTCAGCGTGTTGTCGAACACCGAAAGCCCATAAACGCCCGCGCCGTAGTAGTTGCCCATATCTTCCCAAATCCATTTCGATGGAATCGGCTCGGAATCGTACACCGACGCATCGGCCACAATATTGCCCGTGATGTGGCGCACACCAAGCGATTTCAGCTGTTGGCACCAACGATTCAGAAAATAGTAGTCGTTCACAAACCGCGAGCCAAGGCTTGGATCGCCGCTACCAATGATGTAGAGGTTGCCGTCGATTGTGCCGTTGGCAAAAGTGCCATCGTAGGCTACTGTGGTCTCGAAACGAAAAGTGCTGTCGAGCAGTTCCAACGCGGTGGCGGTGGTTATCAGTTTGGTGATGGAGGCTGGCGTAACGCAGCGTTCAGGTTCGAACGAGGCGATGCTCTTGCCCGTTTCGGCATCGGAAATGATGGCACTAACGGTGGCGTGACGCAACGCATCGTTCGGCACAATGCTTTGAGCAAATGCCGAAAAAGTTGCAGAAACGAGCAGAATTAATGTAGAGAGATATTTTTTCAAAACGGCATCAATTACCAAAGAGGAAAATGAACAGCACGCCCACGCTCACGCCAACGAGCCAACCTGCCGCCACTTGCGCCATGGTGTGCGCATTAAGTTTCAGTCGCGCCCACGCCACAACGCCGCCAAGCAGCACCAGCACCACCAAAAGCGATGGCAGATTTATTTGGTATCGCCAAAGCAGGAAAAGCGCCATTCCAAGCAGACCGCCCACGCCACAAAGGTGCGCACTAATTTTCCAAATTAGATTGATGGTAGCCATAATGCCGCCAGCGATAAGAAAATAGACGCTCATTGTAAGGACGGCGAACGGAGCTTCGATTTTTGCCACGGAATAACAGAGCAGGCAGTACGAAACATAGGTGATGACGTACGGCAAAACGCGGTCGCGGCGGTTGCTGAGCATGATGTCGTGCGTCTGCGAACGGCGCATCTGCAGCATCATAGCCAACATCGGCACAAAAATGGTGAAAATGACCACCAAACCGAACTCCAACGGCATCGGATCCAACTCCACTGGGCACTGCCAGCGATAAAGCAACAACGCGTAGAGCGGGATCCACAGCGGATGAAAAACAACTGATATGATGGTGGCGAGTTTTTTCATTGATTGTTAATCATTGAATTATTGAATCATCGACTCATTGAATGATGAACATCACCAATTGCAGAAGCCAAACTCTTGCGACTTATCATTGCGCGGGATTTTTAATCCGAACGGGCGAATGATTATTCGCCCCTACAAAACATATCGATTTTTTTGAATAATGATAGATTTCGCGTCAAACTGCACTGTCGCGTCCTTAATTCTTTATCCTTACTCTTTACTCCAACTTACACATTAAACCTAAAGTGCATAATGTCGCCATCTTGCACCAGATAGTCTTTACCCTCGACTGCCAATTTACCAGCCTCACGCACTGCGGCTTCGCTGCCATAATGCACAAAATCGTCGTATTTTATCACCTCGGCACGAATGAACCCGCGCTCAAAATCGGTGTGAATAATGCCAGCACATTGCGGCGCTTTGTAACCTTCGCGGAAAGTCCACGCACGCACCTCGTCACTGCCAGCAGTCAGGAAAGTCTTGAGATTCAGCAGGTTATACGCCGCTTTTATCAGTCGCGCCACGCCCGATTCCTTCAGTCCAACCTCTTCGAGGAACATCTGACGCTCTTCGTAGGTCTCGAGTTCGGCAATTTCCGACTCGATTTTTGCGGCAAGCACCAGAACTTCGGCATTTTCATCCTTCACAGCCTCGCGCACCGCATCTACATAGTGATTGCCCGTAGCAGCCGACGCCTCGTCGACATTGCACACATACATCACGGGTTTGGCGGTGAGCAAAAACAGTTCGTGAGCGATGGCTTGCTCATCTTTGGTCTCGAGCGTCACGGTGCGAGCCGCCTTGCCCTGCTCCAATGCCGCCTTGTAGCGCATATAGACCTCGAGCGCCGCCTTGGCTTGCTTGTCGCCGCCCGATTGTGCCTGTTTTTGAACCTTCTGAATGCGGCTATCGAGCGTTTCAAGGTCTTTTATCATCAGTTCGGCATCGATTATCTCTTTGTCGCGCACAGGGTCGACCGAGCCATCGACATGCACCACATTGGGGTCGTCGAAACAGCGCAAAACGTGCAAAATAGCATCAGTCTCGCGGATATTTGCAAGAAATTTATTGCCAAGACCTTCGCCCTTGCTCGCGCCTTTCACCAGACCAGCAATATCGACTATCTCGACCGTGGTAGGAATTACGCGCTCAGGTTTGCAAAGTTCGGCCAGACGCACCAAACGCTCATCTGGCACAGTGATGACGCCCACATTGGGTTCGATGGTACAAAAAGGAAAATTGGCCGATTGCGCTTTGGCATTCGAAAGACAGTTGAAAAGCGTTGATTTTCCGACGTTGGGCAAACCAACGATTCCGCATTGAAGTGACATAACTAAAAGTAAAAAGTGAAAAGTAAAAAGTTTGAAAGTAGTTGACTATGACTATTGACGATGACTATGACCTCCGGTAGCCACGACCAACCGCAAGATTCTAGTCTTGCGACTAACAGAGTGCAAAATTACAATTTTTTCGCCCATTTCGGCATTTTTTTGCTCGAAAATTTGTCTGGTAAAAAAATAAACCGTAATTTAGCGGCGAAAATTTATTGACTTGCAAACTACACCGCAAGGCCATAGTCAAAAGTCATAGTCATAGTTCTAAAATTATTCCACAAAAATTTTTTATACCATGAAAAAACATTTTCTATTTCTGCTCGCACTCGCTTGCGCATTTTCGCTGAGTGCTAGAACGCTCTATCTTGTGCCAAATAGCAATTGGGCACAGGATAACCCCAAGTTCTCCGTGTATTATTTTGGCGGAACAGTTACAACAGCCACTTGGACAGATTTTCTGACAAGTGCCGATGGCACTCACTACGAAGCCATTGTGCCTGATGGCGCTGCAACAGTTATCTTTGTGCGCCACGACGCCACAGCAACTACACCATCGTGGGACAACAAATGGAATCAAACCAGCGATTTAACCATTCCAACAGATGGAAACTGCTACACAGTGGCAGATGGCGCTTGGGACAAGGGAGCTGGCACATGGTCGACCTACACACCACCAGTAGTTACTGAGCCGATTGTAAAGTTTGGCGCAGATGTCCCCACTTCGGTTGAAGCAGGCACAGCAATCACCCTGAGCGCCACTGGCGAGAACTTCAGCGGCGATATTTCGTATGCCTATTCGGTAAAAGTGCCTGATGCTGAAGGTTTTACTGCCATCGAAGGAACTTCGTACACGCCTACTGTAGTTGGCACCTACACGCTGAAAGTAGTCGCTACTAGTGGCGAAGAAAATGCCGATAAAGAGATGACACTCACCGTGAAAGCGGTTGCCCAAGACATCATCATTCGCGTGCAAATTCCTGCAGGTTTGACAGGCTGGCTATCCTCCGCTGATCCATACCTCTACAATTGGAGCGATGATATTACCGGCAATTTTGCTGCAATGACCGCAGAAGACGACAATTGGTACAGTGCAACCGTACATGCCGCCACCATCAACTTTATTGTGGTGAATGGTAATGGCTGGAACGGCGATGCGCGCCAAACAGCCGATGTTAAAGACGTGACAGCCAGCGGTTGTTATATTTTGGGTAATGCATCTGGAAAAAAGACAGTTACTGCAACTGAATGCCCAACTACCGAGCCAAGCGTTGTCGTTACGCCAAGCGTTACCGAAGCAATTGTTGGCACAGAAGTTACATTTTCCGCCACAACCAAAAACTTTGGCGGCGAAGAGGCAACATTCACCTACACGCTGAAAAAGCCTAACGACACCGAAGCGCAAACAGTTACCGAACTTAGCTTTACGCCCGATGTAGTTGGCGAATATGTCATCACTGCGAAAGCAACATCGGCAAGTTACGAAAAAGAGGGCACTTGCACCGTTACCGCCAAAACAAAATACTACCTTGCTGGCTCAGGCATCGAAGGGCTTGATTGGGACGCAAACAAAATGCCAATGTACGACAACATGATTACATTCACAAAAGTTGCGGCAGGCACCAAAGTCTCGTTCAAAGTTGTTGGCGATGATTGGTACGGTATTAGCAATCTCGACACCGACAAGAGCAGCACAGGCATAGAGGGAACAGACAATATCGAGTTCACCACTTCGACAGAGTGCGATGTAACCATCCAAATTGACGGAACAACCAATAAAATCACCGTTACAGGCGATTTTGGTGGCGTTGTAGCCATCACCTCGTACACCGTGGCTGGCGCAAAAGAACTCATGGGTACTGAAACAGGATTTGATGTTAACGCAACCGCCAACGACATGGTAGAGACTGCCGAAGGTTCGAAAATCTGGACTTTGACAAAAGAGAATGTAGCACTCGAAGCGAAGACATACGAATACAAAGTTGTCTCCAACCACGCTTGGAATGTGAAAGATTACCCATCGTCGGGCAACTACACGCTCGTTATTAAGGCTGCAGGCAACTACAACGTTACCTTCACGCTCGACCTTACGGGTGCCGAAGCCAGCGTGAAAGCGGAAGCCGTGGTCATCATCTCTAAATATTCCGTTGCTGGCGATGCTGCCATTATCGGCACAAATGGTGACCTTACCAAAGGCGAAGGCAACGATTGGACTCTGACGGTAACTAGCCTTGAAATCACCACTGCGGGCAACTACACCTACAGCGTAATTGGCGATGGCAACAAAGATCTCTACTCTACTGCAGAGCAGACTCTGGACATCGCAGAAATTGGTATCTACACCATAGTTTATACATTCAATGCCGAAACTAAGGCTCTGACTGCTGCGCCTACAAAAACTGGCGATATTCCAACCGAAGATGTCGTGTTTAGCGTAACCGTGCCAGAAGGAACGCCCGCTTGCTACATTGTTACAAATCTCGACGAATTTGCGACTTTCAACGAAATGACCAAGACTGACGACACGCACTACACCATCACGCTCAACTGCAACAAATCGCTCATTGCGTACAAATACTGCTGCGCTGCATCGTGGGACAACGTTGAGATTACTGCCGAAGGTGGCGAAGTTGCCAACCGTTCGTATGCCGAAAGCGATGTGGTTGCTGCATGGAAAGCCGTACCTGCCACACCTGTTGTCTACTATATTGCCGGCAGCGGTCTGGACGGTATAACATGGGTTGCAGATAGCTATAAGCTCACCGACAACACGGCAACTTTCAAAGATGTTGCAGCCGGAACGACAATTACTTTCAAAGTTACCGATGGTACATGGACCAACAGTTGGGGCTACTCCAATATCGATGCCGACAATAGCGATGCTGGCTACGAAGCAGGAGGCGACAATAATGTGAAACTCGTTACCAAAGAAGTTACAGATGTTACAATTTCGTTCGATCCTGCGACCAATAAAATCACCGTGAAAGGCAGTTTCGGCGCTAAAATTGAGATTACCTCGTACACCATTGTTGGCGACGAAGCACTTACTGGTTTTAATTGGAACACTGACGAAGAAAGCAACAACATGACTGAAGGCGAAAATGGCGTTTGGACATTGGTTAAAACCGACGTTTCGCTCACCGCTAGCACCGAATACAATTACAAAGTTGTAGGAAACCACAGTTTCGACGTTTATCAACTGCCAGCATCGGGCAACCAAACGCTCACCATCAGCGAAACAGGCATTTACACCGTTACCTTCACGCTCAATGTTACAGCTGGCACGCTCAATGCCAATGCCGTTAAAACCGCCGTTACGCCAACAGGCATCGACAATGCTGCAGCAGTTAGCGTTTATGCCGAAAATGGCACCATCTATGCCGACGGTCAAATGCGCATCTACACCATTTCGGGCATCGATGTAACCGAGCAAAATGGTCAGTTGCAGGGCATTTACGTAGTTAAATGCGGTAGCAAAATAACCAAAGTGGTTGTTCGCTAACTCTTCTTCTTAAAGGTTAGAGGTTAGAGATTATAGTTTATAGAAGATCGGCTCTCGAACAAGTTCGAGGGCCGATCTTTTGCAGGATCGCTCTAGTTGAATTATTTTGTGTATCTTTGTCGCCAGAATTTTTTGCAGTGCGCAAAACTTTCAAACTTTATAAACTTTACGAACTTTACAAACTAACACTCATGTTTCGTCACATTGTTTGTTTCAAACTGGCCGATAGCACGCCAGAAAAATGCGCCAAAGCGCGCGAAGTGCTCCTCTCGATGCGTCAGAATGTGCCACTAGCCAAGCACATCGAAGTCTATATTGACGAACTGCACTCGGCGCGCTCGTTCGATGTCATGCTGCAGGTCGATCTCGCCTCGTTTGCCGACCTCGACGCCTATCAAAACGATCCATACCACTGCGATGTGGTGAAAAAACACATGCACGCTGTGGCCGAACGCAGCATCGCAATGGATTTTGAACTATGATTAACCTTGTAAAACTGCTGCTGCCGCTGCTTTCGGTGGCGGCTCTCGGTTCGTGCCAAAATGCGCGCACAGCAAAAGCACAATCGCCCGAAACTGCCATGACTATTCCAACCTTCAATGCCGATTCGGCCTACAGTTTTGTGCAACGCCAAGTCGATTTTGGACCGCGCGTGCCAGCCACCGAGCCGCATGCTGCTTGTGCCGATTATCTTGTTGCAACTTTGTCGCAATATGGTGCACAAGTGGAGGTTCAGCAAGGCGAAATGCCGCTCTATTCGGGCGAAATGAAACCGCTGAAAAACATCATCGCGCGCTACAACACGGCTGCAAAAAAACGCATTCTGCTCTGTTCACATTGGGATTCGCGCCCATTTGCCGACCAAGATGCCAATCCTGCCAACCGCCACACGCCAATTCTCGGAGCCAACGACGGTGCAAGCGGCGTGGGCGTGCTTTTGGAGATTGCGCGACAACTGCAATCGTCGCCAGCCGAAATCGGTGTCGACATCATCTTTTTCGATCTCGAAGATTGGGGCGCGCCCGAATTTTACGACGGTCCACAGAGCGAACATTCGTGGTGTCTTGGCTCGCAATTTTGGGCGAAAGAGGCTAAAAAATCAGGCTATCGTGCCGAATATGGCATTCTGCTCGACATGGTTGGTGCGCCAGGAGCGCAATTTCGCCGCGAGATAATCTCCGACTACCACGCTCGTGGCACGGTGGACAAAGTTTGGAACACAGCGCAATCGCTCGGTTTCGGCTCGACTTTCCTCAACGAACGGGGCGGTGGTATCACCGACGACCACTGCTATGTGAACGTGGTGGCGGGCATTCCGTGCATCGACATCATTCAATACAATCCCTTCAGCGCAACGGGTTTTGCCGACTATTGGCACACGCTAAATGACGACATGCGCAACATCGACCGCCGCACGCTCTACATCGTTGGACAGACCCTGTTACAAGTGATTTACAGTGAGAAAATTTGATTTGTAGGAGCGAATAATCATTCGCCCGAAAAGGAAATTGTGGAAAATTTGTAGGGACGCGGCATGCCACGTCAATTCAACGTCGAATTTACCTCAGTTTATCTTGCAGAAATCGCCGTTTGGCATAGGCAAAAAAGAATGCGATGCCCAGGGCATTCACCGCCACGGCAATCCAAAATGCCAGATGATAGCCTGCCTGTTCGGCCGCCATGCCGCCCAAAAGCACACCAGCACCCACGCCCAAATCCCACGAGGTAAACATGGTGCTGTTGGCTGTCCCACGCTGACAATTTTCGGCTAAATTGATGAACATGGTCTGAAAAGCGGGGAACATCAGTCCGTTGCCAATGCCGATGACGAAAGGCGTAATGTAGTAAGCCACAGGCGATTGCACTGCGGCAAAAAGTGCGTAGCCACATAGCGAAATCAGCACGCCAATCGACACATTTTGCACCACACGCCCACGACGCAGCAGCTGACTGCCAAAGGTGCGCGAAAGCATTAACCCAACGGCAAAAAGCGCGAAAAATGCACCCGTCCCACCAGTAATGCCCAGTTCTTCTTTTCCGTAGATGGCAACATAAGTCGACAAAATACCGTACGAAAACGCCAAGCAAATCACAGAAATGCTCTGGCTCCAGCCTTTCAGTAGAAAAAATCGGTCGAGCGAAATGGCGCGCTTTTCAGCCACAGGCGTACGCGGTGCAGTCTTCACCGTGGCATCGACCACAAAACCAATGCCCGCCGACACCAACGAAAGCAGAAAAATCAGGTCGAAATTATGATAGGCATTGTAGAGATAGATGGCTACCGTGGGTCCAATGGCAGTAGCAATGTTGTTACTAAGTCCATAATAGCCAATACCTTCGGCTCGTCTGCTCGATGGTAGCACATCGATGGCGACAGTACTATTGGCCACCGTAGTTGCTCCAAATGGCGCGCCATGAAGCGTGCGCACCACGGCAAAAAGCAGCAACGATCCCGCCGCAAAATAGCCAACAAATATCACAAAAAATAGAAAATAGCAGACGAGCAACACCTTTTTTCGCGGCAGCGTATCGACCACAAAACCGCTAAAAGGGCGCACCAACAGAGCCGTGAGCGTGTAACCCGACAGCACTATGCCAATCACCTGCTTGTTAGCACCAAAAGTGTCGTTCAAGTAGATGGGCAGCAGCGGCATCAGCAGCATAAAAGCGAAGTAGAGCAGAAAATTCGCCGTCCACAACTTCACATAATTGCTATTCCACAAACGCTCCAAGATAATTTTGAATTAAGAATTAAGAATTTAGAAGTCGTGAAATTACGTTGATTCCTGCGGTTGACATAACGCAAGTCATAGTCAAAAGTCATAGTTTTATTTTTCCAATGAGTGTTGCTGCGCTGGCGTCGGTTATTTCAACCTGTACAAGGTCGCCAATTTTGCAATTGCCTTTGGCGAAAACCACGGTTTTGTTTTGCGATGTGCGCCCACACATATCATCGGCCGAGCGTTTGGAGCGCCCTTCGACCAAAACTTCGAACGTTTTGCCTACATCGCGACGGTTCGAGGCGAGGCTCAACTCCTGCTGCAAGGCAATTATCTCGTTCAATCGGCGCACTTTCTCCTCTTCGCTGATGTTGTCAGGAAGATGTTTCGACGCAAAAGTGCCCGGCCGCTCCGAATATTTGAACATAAACGCGGTGTCGAAACCGACTTCGCGCATCAGACTGAGCGTTTGTGTGTGATCTTCGAGCGTTTCGCCATGAAAACCGCAGAATACATCGGTGCCGATGGTGGCTTCTGGCACAATGCGACGAATGGCGGCGATGCGGTCCAAATACCATTCACGCGTATATTTTCGGTTCATCGCCTTAAGCACTGCGTTGCTGCCGCTCTGCACTGGCAAATGAATGAATTTGCACACGTTCAGATAGCGCGCTATCACCTCGAGCGTAGCGTCGCTCATGTCCTTCGGGTGCGATGTGGTAAAACGAATGCGCATGTCAGGTGCAGCCAGCGCCACCGTCTCCAAAAGGTGCGGAAAATCGACTATTTCGCCATCTTCTTTCTCGTATCGATACGAATTCACGTTCTGACCGAGCAACGTAACTTCCTTATAACCACGCTTTTGCAGATCGGCTACTTCCGCCAAAATGCTCTGCACATCGCGACTGCGCTCACGACCGCGTGTGTAAGGCACAATGCAGTACGAGCAGAAATTATTACAACCGCGCATAATGCTCACAAATCCCGAAATGCCGCCTCCAATGCGTCTTGGCAGCACATTGCGGTAAGTTTCGGTGGTCGAAAGTTCTATGTTGATGGCTTTTTCGCCACGCATGGCAGCGCCCACAAGATTTGGCAGATCGAGATAGGCATCTGGCCCCGCCACAAAATCAACGCCACATTGCTCTATCAGCTGATTTTTCACGCGTTCGGCCATGCAACCAATCACACCGATTATAACACGATGTTTGCGCCGCAGCGGCTGAAAATTTTGCAACCGCCCCAACACGCGCTGCTCGGCATTGTCGCGAATGGAGCAGGTGTTCACTATGATGCAGTCGGCATCATCGAGCGCGTCGGTCAGCTCAAATCCGCACGAATACATAATGGCAGCCACCACTTCGCTATCGGCCACATTCATCTGGCAACCGTAAGTCTCTATGAAGAGTTTTTTCATTTTTGAGAAAATTGATTGGTCTTTTTGTCGAAAAAATTCTTGCAAAATTACTCTTTTTTGTCGAAAAATGACGGTTTTTGAAGTGGTTGGAAAAGTTTTCAACAAAAAAATATATCAAAATGGTTGTTGGTTGAAAAAAAATGTCTACCTTTGCAACCCGAAATTTTCGGAATTATTTGAAACAATAAAACCAGTATAGAGATGAAAAGAACGTTTCAACCATCGAACAGAAAACGCAAAAACAAACATGGTTTCCGCGAAAGAATGGCCTCGGCCAATGGTCGTCGCGTGCTGGCTTCGCGCCGCGCACATGGTCGTAAGAAACTGACCGTTTCTGACGAATATTGCAAGAAAGCCTAATGTTTTTCGGCTTGCTTCGGTGGGCTGAACAAGTTTTTTGCTGCAAGAGAAGCGGAGGCGCGGCCTTTGCTTTTTTTGTGTGTCCAAAAAAATGCGTAACTTTGTGGGCGAACCCACAAAAGCGCAGTTGGCTTTTGATGCCCAAAACTGCATGGCGCAATTCTTAATTCTAAATTCATAATTCTAAATTAGATGAAGACTTTTTGGAACTTTCTCAAAAGCAAATTTTTCTGGATAAATATCGCTGTGGCCATCGTTTTGGTGCTGGTGGTGGTGACCATTGTGCTGGCATCGCTCAAAAAATTCACGCTCCACGGCGAAGAGATTGAAGTGCCCGACCTGCGCGGACTCTACACCGAGGAGGCCGACATGACGCTGAAAAAACTCGGCCTTTCGTACGAAGTGGTCGATTCCGTCTATGTGCGCGACCGCTTAGCTGGCGAAATCGTCGACCAAGTGCCCGACGCTGGCGGACATGTAAAACTCGGTCGAAAAATCTATCTCACCATCAACGCCAAAGCTGAAAAGCGCGTCTCGCTGCCCGATCTAACCAACTACCCCAAACGCCAAGCCATCGCCACGCTCGAGGCCATCGGTTTTCGTGTGGAGAAGGTGGAATATCAGCCTTCGGAATTCGCCGGACTGGTGATGGAAGTGCGCTGCGGCGGCTCGGCAGTGCAAGCGGGCGACCGTCTGCGCGATGGTAGCAGCCTCACGCTGGTTGTGGGCGAGGAATCGATTGGCGAAACCGCCTACACGCCCGATATGAAAGGTCTCACGGCCGACGAAGCCACCGAAACCATTACACAAAATCGCTTTGTGATTGGCGCTATTGAATACGACGAAACGCCCACCGACGATGCCGATCGCGCGCTGTTTTTCGTCTACCGCCAATCGCCACAAGCGGGAAGCGCCTACGTTACGGGCAAACGCATCGATATTTTCCTTTCGAAAGATGCTACTAAAGTTGACACCAAAAACGACCAAGGCACAATGGACGAAAATTTCTTCGAATAAAAAACTCAATCCTAAATTTTGTCCGATCCGAACGACATAGAATCACTCGATTTGCTCGACGATGACGACGAATCGCTCATTGCGCCCGAACGCTACGAGCATCGCCACTACACGGTCGACAAAGGGCAGGCACTTTTGCGCATCGACAAATATCTGTCGGGCGTGATGCCCAACACTTCGCGCAATCGCATTCAAGAGGCAGCCGACGCTGGCGCCATTCTTGTGAACGGCAAGCCCGTGAAATCGAACTACCGCGTGAAGCCGCTCGACGAAATCAGCCTTGTTCTCGACCACCCCAAAACGGACTATACCATTGTGGCTCAGGACATTCCCATCGATGTGGTTTACGAAGATGATGATCTTCTGGTGGTGAACAAACAGCCAGGATTGGTGGTTCACCCAGGGTTTGGCAATGTCGATGGCACGCTACTCAACGCCATTGCGTGGCACTTGCGCGACGATCCCAAATTCGATGCTAACGACCCGCGCATTGGTCTGGTTCACCGCATCGACAAAGATACTTCGGGTTTGCTTCTGATAGCCAAAAACGAAGATGCCAAGGCGCGACTTGCTCTGCAATTTTTCAATAAAACCACCGAACGCACCTACAATGCGCTAGTTTGGGGCGTAGTGAAGGACGACGAAGGCACTATCGATGGCGCACTTGGTCGTGATCCGCGCGACCGCAAATCGTTCACCGTCCTGCCCGACGATAATCCCACTGCCAAACATGCCGTCACGCACTACCGTGTGCTAGAGCGATTTGCCTACACCACGCTGGTTGAGTGCAAATTGGAGACTGGGCGCACTCACCAAATTCGCGTCCACATGAAACACATCGGTCACACGCTTTTCAACGATGCACACTATGGCGGCGACGAGGTGCTGAAAGGTGTTCGTACCGCTAAATACAAGCAATTTGTGCAGAATTGTTTCGAACTCTGTCCGCGACAAGCCCTGCATGCCAAGACGCTCGGTTTCGAGCATCCTACCACCCACAAATGGATGCAATTTGATAGCTCACTGCCGCACGACATGCAATCGCTCATCGAAAAATGGCGCAAATACATGCCCGCACAGGAATTGTAGCGCAAAAAAATCCTCATTTTTACCAATTAAAAATTTGTTAAAAACGTAATATTTGGACTTCCATTCCAAATTTTACGCGAAAATTTGGACAAAAAGACCACAATTTGACGTAATATATGGAGTACAAATCCATAATTTAGCGTAATATATGAACAAAGAATCCACAATTTGACGTAATATTTGGACTTTTTTGTCAAATTATTTGGCAATCTCGAAAAATTGTCGTTACTTTGCAGCGCGAAAATTTTACGACTATGGAAAAACGCAGACAGATAGAAACGCAGGTTTTGTCGCTGAAAAATCGGAATCAGGGGCGAATAATGGTCTTCACGGGCGCACGTCAAGTGGGTAAAACCACGCTGGTGCGCCAGTTGCTCGACGATTACACCTATCTGAGCATCGAGGACCCTGTGAGCCGCAGTGCCTATCTTCGCATGAGTGCGCAGCAGTGGGAAAATAGTTTTCCAAAAGCTATTCTCGACGAAGTGCAGAAAGAGCCGCAGCTCATCGAAAGCATCAAAGCCGCGTACGACACCTATGGCAATGTGCGCTATGTGTTGCTCGGCTCGAGTCAGCTGCTTTTGCTGCAGAAAGTGCGCGAATCGTTGGCTGGGCGTTGCACCATTTTCGAAATGTATCCGCTCACTCTGCCCGAAATTGCCACCAAAAGTTGGAACGACAAAATTCGCACCTCGTTGTGGCAGAATGCGTTGCAGAATCCACAGAAATTGGAAGAAATCGGGCCATCGCTATTGCTCGATAAGCGTTCGGCGCAGAAGCAGTCGGCATGGCAGCACTATTTGTCGTTTGGAGGTTATCCCGCACTTGTGGCCGACGACATCAGCGATGACGAGCGTTTTCTCTGGCTCGGCAACTATGTGCGCACCTACTTGGAACGCGATGTGAGGGATTTGGCATCGTTTCGCGACCTTGATCCATTTGTGCGATTGCAGCGCGCCACGGCACTCTACACGGGCTGCGTGCTGAATGCGTCGAATTTTGCGCGCGACATGGGTGTAAGCACCAAAACAGTGCAGCGCTATCTAGAATACTTGCGACTGAGTTATCAGGTGCTGCTGCTGCCCGCGTGGGAACGCAATGCCGCCAAACGCCTTGTAAAATCGCCAAAAATTCACTATCTCGACAATGGTGTACTGCAGGCCGTTTTGCAGAAACGCGGCGGCATCACGGGTCAGGAATTTGAAAGTCTGGTGGTGGCTGAAATCTACAAACAGGCAAAAAACATAATGGCGAATGCGTCGTTCTATCACCTGCGCACACACGATGGAAGAGAGGTCGATTTGCTCGTTGAGACGCAGTACGGCTATTTCGCTTTCGAGGTGAAAATGACCGATCACGCCTCGAATACTGACGCACGCCACCTGCTGCACCTTGGCTCGATGCTCGACAAACCGCTGTTGCGCGGCTACGTGCTGTCGAACGATACCGAAACGCACCAGTTCGCCGACAATGTGTTTGGCGTGAATGTGGCGATGTTTTTAGGATAAGAGTAAAGAGCAAAGAATAAAGACAAAAGACTGAGGTGCGACATTACAAAACGTAAATTTTGAACTTATATTCCAAATTTTACGCGAAATTTAGAAACTAGCAATCAGAAATTACATCTAATTGATAATCAGCAATTTGTAATTTTATTAAAATAATTTTTTGAAAATTCTTTCACTTTTTTGCGAAAAAATTTTGTTGGTCGAAAAATAAACCCTACCTTTGACGCACTTTTGTGGAGCAATCCATTTTTATTACACACTTTAATCATTACACACTATGTCAGTCAACAAAGTAATTCTTGTAGGCAACGTGGGCAAAGACCCAGAAGTACGCTATTTGGAGAAAAATGTGGCAGTGGCTAATTTCCCACTTGCTACCACCGAAAGAGGCTACAAAATGAACAACGGAACTGAGGTTCCCGATCGCACCGAATGGCACAACATCGTGGCTTGGCGCCAGACCGCCGAGTTCATCGAGAAATATGTGAAGAAAGGCAGCCAAGTCTTCATCGAGGGCAAACTGAAAACGCGCTCGTACGAGGACAAAACGGGCAACAAACGCTATATCACCGAAATCTATGCCGACCAACTGCAATTGCTCGGTCGTCGTCCCGACAACAACGGTGAAAACCATCAGGCAGCTCCTCAACCTGCTGTTGCTCCAGCACAGGAACCCGCTGTTCAAGCCAACCCATTCGACGATGCTCCTGTAGCAAACGATGCGGCTAACGACAGCGATCTGCCGTTCTAAAAAACGAATTTTGTTCATTCAGTAAAAAAACTGTAACTTTGCAGGGACGATTTTTTTCGTTCCTGTTTGTTTTTTTGAATAAAGAGCAAAGAATAAAGACAAAAGACAGGACACTGCATTTGCCGTAGACCGCCATCTTAATTGCTTCGCAGATTTTTGCTCCGCTCGGCAAAACAAACGAGTTTGACTTTGCTCTCGCTTATCGCAAAAATTCTAAATTCACATCTCACCCACATTATCATCTTTCACCATAAAACATGGATATTCCCCTTTTACTCTCGGCTGTAACCTGGCAGCCATTCAACATTTCCAGCGTCATCATCTTCGTAATCATCGCGCTACTGTTGGCCATTTCGGGCTTTGCATCGAGTAGCGAATCGGCGTTTTTTTCGCTCACGCCGCAAAATTTGAGCGACATGGAGGCCGCCGACACGCCCATCGACCGCACGGTGCTTGGGCTTCTGAAACGATCGGAATATCTGCTGGCAACCATTCTCATCACCAACAATTTTGTGAATGTGGC
>CAVHRT010000013.1:0-28503 GCA_963638355.1 Flexilinea sp.
GTCAATAGTAGAACAGGAAAAATTGTAAGGTTACAGAGGGCAAGCAGGATTGGCTTCCTGCTTGCTCACTATTGCACAAAAACATGTGTTTTAACGACCCCTTTATGGAGAATAAACAATGGGAAACGGCAAGATAGCGCATTTCAAGCACGAATTAGGCAAAGTATTCGATGACAATCTCCACACCAAACAGTGGCACAATATCGTCGATTATATCATCATCGGGCTAATTATTCTCTCCACACTGGAAGTCTTTCTCTCTACCTACGATAGCATCGTAGCACGCTACGGCATTTGGCTACATGTTGTGGACTACTTCACCACTATCGTCTTTACTATTGAGGTAACCCTGCGTATATGGGCAGCAGACGAGATATCGCCACGCTACAAAGGCTTTTTTGGGCGTGTACGCTACTGCTTCTCATTCTATGGATTGATAGATGTGCTCTCTACCTATCCCTTCTACCTTCATTTCTTTTTCCCAATACCCTATGTCGCTCTCAGAGCACTACGCATTGCCCGACTACTACGCATTTTCCGCTATGTCAAAGCATTCAGCATCCTTAGCCGTGCAATGCGTTCTAAGAAAGATGAAATGGCGGTCTCGTTGCAATTTCTCACCATTATCACCCTCATTCTTTCATTCCTATTGTTTTTTGTGGAGCATGAAGCACAACCCAAAGTCTACGACAATGGTTGGACATCGGTGCTATGGGCTTTTGCGCAATATATCGGTGACCCAGGTAACTTCGCCGATACGCCACCTATCACCGTCTGCGGACGTATCATCGCATGTATCATAGGTATACTCGGCATTGCTATCTTCGCCGTACCTGCTGGTCTGATAGCCTCAGCCTTCACTGAGGTAATGGAGAAAGATGAGAAGAAACAGAAGGTCGCTCGTTGGGCAGAACGAATACACCTCGCTTTTGAACGCAAACTTGACCGTCCAACAGGCTACCAGATAGTGCCACGCTATGTCTCTGTAGTGGAAATACAAGCACGCCTCGGACTAAAGAATGATGAGATACTTGACGCCGTGGAAGCCAGCGATGACCTACGACTCATCAACCTTGCCGCCACTCGTCCCGCCGAAGAGCATCCCGAAGATCTATTGGCAGTAGAAAGTTTTATGTTAAACACCTCCTACGGGCAGTGCATCGACCGTGGCTCAAAACTTACCATTTTTTCACCAAGCAACATCACTGACCCCATCATCGGCTGGTGGGCTTACTACATAGCAGAAATAGGTGGCTTCAATTTTGTAAGCCGAGAATTGGGAGAAACACGCCCATATCGTTCATTTTATACCTATAATCCAGACTCTCCGGCACCTGAACAAGAACACTGCATGGCGGATATAAATAGCCTTGCTAACACCGCTGGCCATTGGGTGTTGACAGTCATGGCGGCATCAGGAAGTCAAGAACCCGAATATCCAACACAGATGCATTTTACCTATGGGGCAAAAAAGGGGGACGAGACATACAACGACCCGAACATCACTATCCACGACACACAAACATTCGATGATTTCTATCAGGAATTCTCAACACTACTCGAGCAACAATACAATTTCCATTGCGACTGCCAACGCTACCACAACAATGGAGCCTCCGCATTCTTTGCTCGTCATCTAGAGCATCAGCCCAATGTTTTCTGTCTGCGTGCCGCATGGAGTGTCATTTGTTGGGATATGCGCGCCATACAAATAGCACAACAGTTAGCCATACTACTCAACAAACACATCAACCACTGCGGCAACCCAGAAAATTCCGAACTCAAAATCAAACGCATAGGATACCAAAATAACCACGATTAAAGTGTATTAATCACATTTGCACGCACCAACCAAAAGCCTTATTTTCGCAACATATTTATACAACTACGCTCATGAAACAAATTATTCGTAAAGTATTCCTCAACGAACACATCATCTTGGCGGTGATTGTGTTGAATGCAGCCATTATTTTTGCTCAAGAAAGTGGCTTTAATTGCCATGCATTAAGCATTGCCGACTTCGTTTGTACCATCATTTTCGTCATCGAAATGGTGGTAAAGCATGTAGAATTTGGTTTCCGTGGCTATTGGTGCAGCAGTTGGAATAGGTTTGATGGCATTTTGGTTTTACTATCGCTCCCATCTATAGTGACTTTTTTCATGCCTGCAGAAATTGTAGGTAACATGTCGGTATTGCTATCGCTGCGTCTACTGCGCGTGCTGCGTTTCTTCCGCATAATACACGTGTTTCCAAATTTTGGAGTCATCGCAAAAAACTTCAGCAAGGCCATGCGAGACAGTTATGGCGTTTTTGTTGGATTTGTTGTGCTGATTCTGATAGTGGCTCTCATCTCGTGCGCCCTATTTAGCAAAACTGCTCCTGAATTTTTTGCAACGCCTATCGACAGCATCTACTCCATTTTCCGTATCTGCACAGGCGAAGGCTGGAACGAAATCCCAGATACCATTGCCGCAAACTCCACAGTCGTCACTGCACGATGGGTGCGCTTGTATTTCAGTCTGCTGCTAGTGATTTGCAGCATCATTGGTCTGTCGTTGGTCAACTCCATCTTTGTAGATGCCATGGTAAGCGACAACAACGATGAACTTGAGAAACAAGTCTCAGAACTCAACACCAAACTCGACCAATTGATAGAACAACAGAAAGGGAATAAAGAGGAGTGAATTTCGCGTGGGATGCCACATTAAACAACAGATTTCTTAAACTCTACTTTAGATTTCCGTTACATATTACAATTTCCTAAAATAGAAACCATCAAACTATTGATTTCTAGATAGATACACAAACTTTTTCAGCGTTTTTCCCACTTTAGCACAAAGCACTCCCCTACCGCTCGTACAAATCAGAAAATTCCTTCGAGAGGCGCGCATATTCAGCGGGAGAGATTTCGCCATTCTTGTAGGCCTCGTACATCGACGGGAAAGACTTTACATGCTCGGCAAATTGCATCTGCAGGGCATTGAAGCGATTGTCGAAAGTGGAAAAACAGAGGCTATTTAGCACCGCATCGTCGGGCGGATAGACCTTGCCAAACGAATCGCGCAAAATGGCAAACCGACTATTCAAGAAAAATTTAGCCGTGGCAAACTCGCTGTATTTTTCAGCATCGGCAATGGTCAGCAGCCGCTCCGATTCCCTATCGCACACCGCATTCACATCGGCCAACATCGCCTCCTGGCGCTCTTGAGCCTGCCGCTCGGTGGTCGTTTGCTGGTGCATTTTCCAACCCATCACACACACCGCCACAGCCATGGCTGTCACAAGCGCCACAATCGGAATTCTGTGCCGCAAGCACAAATGCCGCTCCATGGCTCGCCGCAGAGCGCAGATGTTGGCATATTGGCGCTGCTTACAACGGGCAATAACTGTGCGTTGCGCAGGCAAATCGAACAGCGCCAACAAATCCGCCAAGCGCACAAAATCGTCCTGAATATCATTGGGCGTAGCAGCCACAATATCGTCGGTACTGCTCAGACCAAAATCGATGAGTTTCAGATTGTTACCATTGCGTGTGATGAGGATATTGCTCGGCTTCAGATCGCGATGCACCAACTGATGACCATGCAGATATTCCACCGCATCGAGCAACTGCTCCACTGCGCGCTGGCGGGCATGCTTACACGGGTGCGCCGACAGCCATTGCGCGAGCGTAACACCATCGACCGCCTCAAGCACCAAACACCGACCTATGCCCTCGACTTCTTCCAGCGAATAGGTCGCCACAATGTTCGGATGCACCAACTGCACGCCCAGACGGAACTCGCGCTCCTGCACAAGCCGACAGTCGGTCAGCGACTGCTGTTCGACGGGCAATGTCTTCAACACAAACCACCGCCCGTAGCGTTTGGCCCGATAGAGCACACTATGCGCCCGCACTTGCATCAGCGTGATGTCGCTCCACTCGAAAGAGACGCTATCGGGATTAACAAAGCCCGAATCGGATATGTCAGGATCAGTATTCATGCCCTAAATTTTTGCAAAAATAGCATTTTTATGCGAGATTTGGCACTGACGCTAATTCTTGCGACTTGCGACTCACACCTTGCGACTAAAAAAAAATTGCTACCTTTGCACAACCAAATTGCGCAGAGATGAACACTGATTTCGACGATATTCGGCCATACAACGACTGTGAACTGCCCGCTGCTTTTGCTCGTATTGCCGCTGATAAAGGTTTCCAACAAGTCATTTCCAAACTGATACCCAATGCGCCTGCCGAAGCCATTTTGGCACAAGCCACACAGTGCAAAACCGCATCAAAATTTCAGAAAAAAATGGTGATGCCGCTGCTCACGCAACTGATTGCAACGCGCACCAACGGCTTGACATACAACGGTTTACACTCCACCAACAACCAACCAACGCTCTACCTCACCAACCATCGCGACATAGTCATCGACCCAGCATTTCTCGACTACTCGCTATTTTCGGCGGGGCTCGATTCGGTAGAAATTGGCATTGGCGACAATCTGCTATCGCTGCCATGGGTCTACGAGGCGGTGCGGATAAACAAATGTTTCATTGTACAACGCAGTCTGCCGCGCGGCGAACAGATGTTGGCACTAAAACGACTTTCGGCCTACATTCGCTACGCCATTAGCGAAAAACGCGCGAGCGTATGGATTGCGCAACGCGAAGGGCGCGCCAAAGACAGCAACGACCGCACGCAGGCGAGTCTGCTGAAAATGCTAGCCCTGAGCGGCAAAGGTTCTTTCATCGAAAATCTTAAAGCACTGAATATCAGCCCAGTAAGCATTTCGTACGAATTCGATCCGTGCGATTTCCTGAAGGCGAAAGAGTTCCAGCAGAAGCGCGACGATGCGGCTTTTGTGAAATCGGCTACCGACGATGTGCGAAGCATGCAAACGGGCATTCAGGGGCGCAAAGGGCATGTTCACTACGAATTTACACCGTGCATCAATGCCGAACTCGACCAGATAGCAGCCACCGTGAGCGACCGCAAAGAGCAGGTCGAGGCTGTGGCGGCACTCATCGACCAGCGCATTCATGCCAACTATGTGATTTACCCGATAAATCGCGTGGCCTACGACCTGCTGACGGGCGAGAATCGCTTTGCGAATACCGACTCTGAAGCCGAAAAAGTGGCTGCACGCGCCTATCTCGACGAGCGTCTGGCTATGGTTGATTTGCCCACCCGCGACGACGAATTTTTGCGTACCAAACTGCTCGAAATGTACGCCAATCCGCTACGAAATTGGCTGAAAGCGCATAATCTCTGATTATCTTTTGAAAATTTCGGCAAAAAATATCTTCACCACCCTGAAATGGGTGATTTTGGCATCGGCCTACGCCTTTTTGATCTACAAACTGGTGGTGTTCGATGGCTATGAGGCTCTGTCGCGCCATTTTGCGGAGGCTGGAGCATCGCAATATGCCTATTTGGCGGCGGTTTTCGTGCTTCTTCCGCTGAATATCGGTCTGGAGGCGGCCAAATGGCGCAAGTTGGTGTCGGGACTGCAGCCCATCTCGTTTCGTTACGCGCTGAAATCGGTTTTGGTGGGACAGACAGGCGCATTTTTCACGCCCAATCGTTTGGGCGATTTCCCCACGCGCGCCATGCTTTTGCGAGGCGAAAATGCCGCTCCCGCCATGGCTCTTGGTTGCGTTGGCAGTGTGGCGCAAACCACCGTCATCACACTTTTTGGATTGGTTGCTGCGGCTTTTTATGCGGTCATTGCGCAGCCCTATTTTGTGCTATCGGCATCGCGCACATCGTTGCTGCTGTTTGTGGTGGCGGCATTGGCTGTGGTGGCGCTTGCGGGCGTGTCGGTGGCGTGTTACGGACGTTGGGCCGAAAGGTTGCAACGCTGTCGGCATCGTTGGCTACACCTACTCGGCGATGGTTTGGCGCATCTCTCGCTACGCGATGTTTGGCAAGTTTTTGCGCTGTCGGCAGTGCGTTTTGCGGTGTTTTCAACACAACTCTACGCCATGCTTCTGTTCATGGACGTTACGCTCACACCACTCGAGGCATTAGTTGCCATTCCAACCATCTACCTATTGGTTACCTACACGCCCTCTTTTGCCTTTAGCGAGGCCGTGGTGCGCGGATCGTATGCCATTGTGGTATTATCAGCCTTCTCGGAAAATGAAGCTGGTATGGCGTTCGCTAGCGTGCTTTTGTGGACTGTGAACTACTGCGTGCCGATGTTGGTTGGCTCATTTCTTTTTCGGCGAAGCAAGGCGTGAAAGCGACCACACCATTGCAGCGACAAGCGCAAGACTCGCCATTCCTACCCACCAAGTCTCCATCGTTCCTATCGATTCGACATCGATGAAAGGCAAATCTTTCTCGAAAAGAAGGATTGTGGCGGCATTGTTTACGAAATGTGCCAAAATACTCGTCCAGATGCTGCCCGAATACCAGAAAAGATAGCCCAAGGCCGCGCCAAGTAACATTCGAGGGATAAATCCGTAGAATTGCAAATGTGCCGCGCTGAAGATGACGGCAGTGAGCCAAATGGCGGCGTGCGTATTCATTTTTTGAGTGAGAGTGCGTTGCAATGCGCCACGAAAAAACAGTTCTTCCGAAACGGCAGGCACAAGTGCCATCGCCACAAGATTCATGACGATTTCGCCACGATTTTCGGTCTGAAGAAGTTGCGCCGTGAGTTGATTGCTCGCCTCCCCCATCTGCTGCATCCACTGCTCAAGGGCGCTGAGGGCATCGGGCAGCGAAAGCATCTCGTTCAGCCATTTTGTGAAATTGACGGCAGGCAACGCCAATGGCATCAGCACAAGGGCGATGATCCACACGCGCCAACCAGTGCGACGAAACGTGAAAGCACTTTTATCACCATAAAGATAGAAGAAAATGATGGCTGGAACGGCAAAAATGAGCAGCGTTTGCAGCATCACAAGCCAGCGCTGCGTAGCCGTGCTCACCGTGCCAGCAAAATAGGTTACGGCCGATAGCGCCAGCGAGCAGACAAAAAGCCCAATCAACGCAAAAAACGCCAGCCAAGCCAAGCGCACCCAAGGCGATTTGGCGCGACTACTTTTCGACATCGTTTTCTACCTCTGATTCCGCCTCAACCTCGGGCAGGCGCGCAATGATGGTCTCGTTGCCACGCGTTTTTTCGCCCAATTCAACGAAGATTTTCGATCCTTCGGGCAAAAACATATCGACGCGCGAACCAAATTTGATGAAACCAAGATGTTCGTTCACATGGCAAGCATGATTTGGCGCGCAGTAGGTTACAATGCGGCGAGCCAGCGCACCAGCGATTTGGCGCACTAGAATACGCTGCTTCGATTCCGTTTCGATGACAATGCTCGAACGCTCGTTTTCGCTGCTCGATTTTGGCAGATATGCCCCCATGTGGCGTCCGCTGTGATGTTTCACGTAGGTTACCGTACCATCGATCGGCACCCAGTTGGCATGCACGCTGAAAACCGACATGAAAATGGAAACCTGAATGCGCCTTTCACCACCAAAACACTCATACTCTTCGGTGGGTTCAATCACCACAATGCGCCCGTCGGCAGGAGCCATCACAAGGTTGGTGTCGTCAATCAACACCTCGCGACTAGGATTGCGGAAAAAGTAGGTGAAAAAGGCAAAAACCAAAATGGAAATTATCAGATTTGCCACAAACCAAGGCTGATCGGAGGCTTGAAAATAGGAGATGACATTCAGCACCACAAGCAGCGCCAGCAGCGTAATGAGAATGGCATAACCCTCTTTGTGAATCTTCAAACGGCGAAAACGGCGGCGTTTGCCAGCAGATTTCTTAAACTTTTTGTCGGTCATTTTTTTAGAATAAAGAGTAAGGAGTAAAGAATAATGACGATTTCAGCGAAAAGTTGAAAGTAAGCAGCAACCCTAATTCTAAATTCTTAATTCATAATTTGCTTCGTGTCGCTACTGTACAACTGTAAGTTCTGAAAAGTTTTTTATCACAAAAACATTAAATAGAGGTAAATGATTGGTCCTGCCAACATCAGGCTGTCGAAGCGATCGAGAATGCCGCCATGCCCAGGAATGATGTTGCCAGAATCTTTTTTGCCAACCGAACGTTTCAGCAGACTCTCCATCAGATCGCCAAGCGTACCGAAAATCACCACAAGAGCGGCAAAAACCAGCCATTGCCACAGGCAGAGATTCGCCTCTTTGGCAAAATGTATGTAGTTGAAAAGCACGCCCACGAGCATAGCAAACACCGCACCGCCAGCAAATCCTTCCCACGACTTGTGTGGCGAAACGTGTTTTAGCAGATGATGCTGCCCAATGGCGCTACCAACAAGGTAGGCGAAAGTGTCGTTTGTCCAGATGATGATGAAAATGGCCAAAAGCAGCTGCGGATGCCACTCGTTGTGCCAAGCCAAAATGCCGTAGAGCGTGGCTATTGGCACAGCCACAAACACCTGTCCAAGCACAAAATAGGCCAGATTGTGCAGCGGTCGCGTGGCGCGACGGAACAATTCTGCCACCATGGTGCCGATAATCATCAGCGCGTAGGGCGCAAAATAGATGAAATCGGGCAAAGTTTTGGTGATTTCGAGCGATTGCAGAATTTCGGCTGAAAAGGCGTGACAAAATGCGCCCGCTTGCAACAAAATGTTGGCTGCAATGGCCGTTCCGCGCTTCACCTCGATGCGCTGATAGGCATGCGTAATGTGGTGAAACTCCTTCAGTCCGAGCGACGAGATAATCATGGCAAGCGCCAAGAAAGTCCACTCACTAATGAGAATGGCTGCCACCAACACCGATACCAACACGGCACCCGATGCGGTGCGAATAGCGATTTTTTTTATGTTCATCATTTGCAGTTTATTACAATCTTCAAGTTACTGAAAATCAGGCGATTACTCCTTCTTTGCGCGCGGTTTGCGTGGCTTGGGTTCGGCAGGCTTTTCTGATTCTACCTTCGCCTTGGCTGATTTTCTTGCCTTGGCTGGTTTCTCCTCAACTGGTTTTTCTTCCGCAGGTTTCTGCTCTGTTTCGGCAACGGCAGTTTCGGGTTCGGCAGCAGCGTCGTCCTCGTGCAGCAGTTCGTCGGCGCGACTGGCCCACGGACGTTTGCCAAGTACTTTTTCTACATCTTCGGTGAAAAGCACCTCGCGCTCAAGCAGAATTTGCGCCAACTCGTTGTGCTGCGCCTGATGCTCTTTCAAAATCTTTTTGGCACGTTCGTACTGTTCAGCAATTATCTTTTTCGCCTCACTATCAATCAGTTCCGCAGTTTTTTCGCTGTAAGGTTTTGTAAAACCATAGTCGGCTTGCCCCGTCGAATCGTAGTAACTGATGTTCGACAGTTTATCGCTCATGCCAAAATAGGCAACCATGGCGTAAGCTTTTTTGGTGGCGCGCTCAAGGTCGTTTATTGCACCCGTGTCGAGCGTTCCGAAGAACAGTTCCTCGGCAGCGCGCCCGCCTAGCAGCGAGCAGATATCATCCAAAATATGCTCAGCCGAAGTGAGTTGGCGCTCTTCGGGCAGATACCACGCAGCACCCAATGCCTCGCCACGCGGCACAATGGTGACTTTCACCAGCGGATTGCCATAGCGCAGCAGCCAACTGATGGTGGCATGTCCCGCCTCGTGATAGGCAATATTGCGTTTCTCCTCTTTGGTAAGGATTTTCGATTTTTTCTCCAATCCGCCAATAATTCTGTCGACTGCATCGAGAAAATCTTGTTTGTCGACCATCTGTTTGTCGTGACGGGCGGCAATAAGCGCGGCCTCGTTGCACACATTGGCGATGTCGGCTCCCGAGAAGCCCGGCGTTTGGCGCGCCAAGAAATCAATGTCGACGCTTTGGTCGAGTTTCAGCGGACGCATGTGAACCTCGAAAATGGCTTTGCGCTCGTGCATGTCGGGCAATTCCACATGAATTTGGCGATCGAAACGACCCGCACGCAGCAATGCTTTGTCGAGAATGTCGGCGCGGTTGGTGGCGGCAAGCACTATCACGCCGCTGTTTGTCCCGAAACCGTCCATCTCGGTAAGTAACTGATTCAGAGTACTTTCGCGCTCATCATTGCCGCCCATGCGTGTGGCGTTGGCTCTGGCGCGTCCCACTGCATCAATCTCGTCGATGAATACAATGCAAGGCGCTTTTTCTTTGGCCTGACGGAAGAGGTCGCGCACACGGCTTGCGCCCACGCCCACAAACATCTCCACAAAATCGCTGCCCGACATGGTGAAAAATGGCACATCGGCTTCGCCAGCCACGGCTTTGGCCAGCAGCGTTTTGCCCGTTCCCGGAGGGCCAACAAGCAGCGCGCCCTTCGGAATTTTGCCGCCAAGCGAAGTATATTTCTTCGGATTTTTGAGGAACGAAACTATCTCCTCGACCTCCTGTTTCGCACCCTCGAGACCCGCCACATCTTTGAAAGTGACTTTGTTTTTGTTCTTATCGTCTTTGTCGAAAAGTTGCGCTTTCGATTTGCCAACGCTGAAAATGCCACCGCCAGCACCGCCAGCCATGCGACGGTTCATGAACACGAAAAACAATATCAGCAAAAGGAACGGCAGCACCGAATAGAGAAACAATTCCAGATAGTCGCTGCTCTCTTCGTACGAGATTTTGCCTTTGAATTGACCCTCTTTCTGCACATCAGCGACCAGTTCCGACAATGCATCGATGGAGCCAAAATTGGTCTCGATGCGCGGAGCCATGGCGTTTGCTTCAACCGGCTGACCGAGCAATTCTTCGGCACAACGTGGCGCAATGGCAGCCTCGATGGACTTTTGGCGCGCATCTATCACCATCTCTTCGACACAACCACCTCGCAGTGCCTCTTCGAATTCGGAAAATGGCAGTTCGCGTGCCGAACCGTGTCCGTCCGACATCCATACGACGATGAAAAATATGCCAATCGCCAAATAGATCCAATAAAAATTGAATTTTGGCTTAAACTGCTTTTGGTTATTCGGTTTTTGGTTGGGTTGTTGTGGTTGGCTGTTATCCATAAATCAGTAGCATTTTTTGAGCTTTCATTAATTGATAATTGAAAATTGACAATTGATAATTTGCTTGTCAATTCTGTTTTAGTGCGTTCTGTTTTGTGGTTTTAAGAATACTTGTTAGTAGCTTTATCAAATCCACACAATCTTCGTGAATTGAACTATAACACTCTGGAGTAATGTACTCACTATCTTTCAAAAGCATGATCCAATATTCCGTTTCGTTTGCTTCCTTCAGTGCAACATTTACTTTGTTAATGAAATCGGCAGTTGATTGCGCATGTTCCGCCTCGCGCAAAAGGGCGCCAATTGCGGTTCCACTGCGTAATAATTGTTTGCTTAAAATAAACTCTTTCTGATTGGCAATCAGGTATTTGTAAAGTTTTACGGCGCGCAATGCAAACGCATATGCTTTGTCCATTACCAAATTGTCCTTCATGCTACCGAATAATTGTCAATTATCAATTATCAATTGTCAACTGTCAATTCCTAACTAATCAAGTTCTTCGTATTCTTTGATTTTGGCGTCGGCCCAGAGGTGCTCGATGTCGTAGAAGGCGCGGGCATCGCGTTGGAAAATGTGAACGATGGTAGTGCCATAGTCGAGCGCAATCCACTGCGCATTTTCGAAGCCATCGGTGGCATAGGGCTTTTGACCAGCATGTTCGCGCACATAGTCTTTCAGATTCAGCGCGATGGAGGTAACATGCGTATTCGAATCGCCTTCGCAAATCACAAAATATTGGCATGGCGCGTCGAGTTTTGTCATGTCGACCACCACAATGCGATGGGCTTTTTTGTCCTGCATGCCTGCCACAATAGCGTCAATCAGCGTTTTTTCGTCTTTTTTCATAGCGTGAATAGTACAATTTTCGGTAAAAACATTTAACCTGCAAAGTTACGAATTAAATTTCAAATTTTGAAACGGAAGCACTCTTTTTCGTGCGCCCAGATGATACCGATGGCTTGTAGAAAGGCGTAGATGATGGTTGTGCCGACAAATTTCATACCGCGCCGTCGCAGGTCGGCCGAGATGGCGTCGGACAGTGGCGACGAGGTGATGCCGCACTCGACTATGGTTTGAAAGTTGCTGAAATGCCAGATATAGCGGTCGAATGAGCCGAATTCTTGCTGAATTTTGAGGAATATTTGCGCATTATGCACAGCAGCAGCTATTTTTTGCCGATTGCGCACAATGGCGGCATCGTGGCAGAGAGCATCGATTTTTGCGTCGTCGTAGGCAGCCACGGTGGCGCAGTCGAACCCATCGAACGCGCGCCGAAATGCCTCGCGTTTGTTCAGAATGCACTCCCACGACAGTCCCGCCACGAAACCCTCCAATACAAGCCCCTCGAAAAGCAGTCGATCGTCGTGTACAGGCACGCCCCATTCGTGGTCGTGATATGCCACATAGAGCGGATTGCGCAAATTGCACCAGTAGCAGCGCGTAGGTTGTTTTTCGGAATTCATGCTGCAAAAATACAAAAAATGCGCTCGGGAACCAAGCGCAATTTTTTTTGTGGTGCGAAGAGAGGATGAATTTTCACAAACTAGCACTATTCGCATTAGCAATAAAACCCTGTAAATCGGCAAGATAAAATCTTCTACCGCAACCTCAACTTTTCGACTGAAGTGCCATTTTGCAGACGGATGAAATCGGTAAAGGCATAAAACGGCATGCCCTGCAGGCGACCACAATTGGTGCTTTGCCACAATTGGTGCGCGGCGCCGTATTTCAAACGGGGTCTTTGACCATAGCGCGCAATGAAAAGATGATGATCGTCGAAGCGCGGCGAAAGATGATCGTCGTAGAAACCCTGACTGGTGTAAATCAGCGGTTTTTTGCCATAATGTTTTTTCACGAGCGACGAGAAAAGTGCCACGCTGTCGCGCAACTGCTGCCCCTTCCAACTAATACATGCCTCGATATCGAGCATAGGAATGAGGTCTTGCTCGGAGCGATCGACATGGCGTTTGAAATTCTCGAACTGCGCTCGAACGGACGATTGAGTCGACAAAAGATGGTACGAGCCCACGAGCAAATGCTGTTCCCTTGCGCCTTCTAGGTTGCGGCGATACCTGCAATCACTCACTTTCGCGCCTTCGGTGGCTTTGATGTAGACGAATTTCAAATTTTCGTATTTCCCTATCTTTTCCCAGTTGATTATGCCGTTCCAATGCGACACATCTATGCCATCGAACTTTTTGCTATCGTATGGTTCGCGCGATTTGCTAATGTTGTCCCATATCAACGAAATTTGACCCTTCACTTCCTTTTTTTGATCGTCACTGAGGCGTTGCCACAAAACACAACCAGCCGCAGTCACTGCCACGACCATCACCAGAACCATCAGGAAAAAGATTTTCCAACCTCTGTGCTTTCTACCTTTCTTTGCCATTATTCGCTAATTCTATTTCTTTTTGATGACCAACCAAGGCGCAATGCCGTGGTGTTTGTTAGTGCGATATTCAGCGGCTTTTTCGGAGAGATACGGTGTGCCATCGGCAGCACGGTAGAAGCCCGATTCGTTGCCGCCCGTCAGGTAGATGGCATCGATGAAACCATATTCGCGCAGCGCATCGGCAAAGTCCCAGAGGCTCTCGCGGTGCAGCGTTTCCACCACAAACAGCCTATCGCCAGCCATGCGCGCCAAAGCCTTGCGCTCCACTTTTCCATGCAAGCGAAAGCGATCGGGCAATTCGCCAGCCGAAACTAGCGGAAATTGACGGAAATAGCCGCCTTTGTGCTCTTCGGCATAATCTTTCAGCCTATCGAAACGCGAAATGCCGATGACCATATTGCCATCGACCACGGCGCAATAGCCAAGCCGCGAGACATCGCTGCGCAAAACCTGCCCATCAATCACCACGCTGCCCAAGTAGCGCCCCTCGGGTGTGTAGTCGGCCGTGCGATTGTAGAGCAAAACGGTGGAATCGGCGGGATCAGGTTCGACCAAAGTCATTTCGGCATGCACATTTTTCAATTCTAAAAGTCGCATTGCCACGCCAAGCACATTCTCTTCGGAAATCACAATGCCCGATTGCGTTTCCGACGTTGTTGCATTTTCTAGTTTTTCGATGTTCTGACTGGGCGAAACTGACACTTCCATGCCGAGACAGAAGTAGTATCGATAGAGAAAAACGCCTATCAGAATAATCAACAAAATGGCGACTGTTGCCCAGAAATATCGCGCAATATGGTGGCCGCCACGGTTCACGCGCTCAATCTCGATTTTTGGCACTTCGGGCGTCTGTTGCGCCAAAAGTTGTGGATTTTCTTCGTCGTCCATCACCACAATACGGCGCGTGTTCACGGTTTTATTTTCGTCTTTAGTCATCATGTTCCAATTTAGTTTTTAGTTCTTTTAATGACTCTTTCGATACTTTTTCGAGTATTATGAGCGAATTCATGCGGTGGTTCATCAGATACAGAGTCTGCATCGATGTGTTCACCGAAAGAATGTAGTTGCGGTTCACTATCAGACTTTTGCCCACGCGAATGAAGAAATTATTTTTCAATCGGCTCAACTGTTCCTCGAAATAGTGCAGCTGAAAGGTCAGCGTCAGTTTTTCGCCATTGAACAGATGAACGTCGCAATAGTTTCCGTCGGCTTTGATAAAGGCAATATCCTCCGTGGGAATGCGATAATGCTCTATCGAAGTGGTGATTTTCAGTCGTTCTTCAATCATATTTTCAATTATTCGCAAAATGCGTAGAGTAAGACGTTTTTGTTCTTTTTCATTATGCCATCGATGGCGTTCATTCCATCGGCCGAAAGGGTGAAACAGCCAGTGCTCGGTCCGCGTTTGCTCAGCGGAATGGGGAATGGCAACAGCGGATATTGCGGCACTGTGCCGTGAATGACTATGCCACGCCTGCGCGCATTGCTGTTCGACGCCTCCAAGCCATCGATGCGATAGCAGTGTTTCCCCGTTTGGCGCGTGCGGCTGGCCTCGCCTATTCGATATTTGCCAAGCGATGAGCGATACGAACCAGGTCTGTTGCTGAATTTCGGTTTCACTATCTCCCAGCCGCCTTTGCCGTAGCCGTGGCACACAGGACCAGCGTAAACAATGCGATTTTTATCGAAATCCCAAATGAAAAAGCGGTGCATTCCCGAATAGACGCTGAAATCGACCAAGGCGCAGTATCGGGTGTTCATGTGGTGCGTTTCGCAATACTCTTTCGCCTCTTGTGCCTTGTTTTTCAACAATTTATGATGCGCGATTCTTGGTCCAAAAGTGCCCACCAAAGCCGTTATAGCCACCAACGCCACAAAGGCGCACGCTAGTTTCAAAAATACTCCCGCTAATCGTTTGGCTTTCATCGATAAAAAAGTTGACAAAGTTACAAATAAAATTCCAAAATCGACATCAATAGTGCCTCAACTCGTTTTTTCTGAAGTGGAAGAAGGAGATTTGCAGGCTGCTTTCGTCGCCATCGAAGAAGAACCACGGGTTATTCACTGGGTTCAGATTGCGCACAATGTGGGCTTCGCGAGCGGGCGTATTGCCTTCGGCACACATTATCGCCACTTTGTTGCCTTTGCGCGCCACATCTATCACTATCACGGCATGACCGAGCGTGTGACCCGTCCGCGCTGGATAGACAAGCACATCGCCTGGCATCACTTCGCTTATTTTGCGCGGTTTGGTCTCGCGATGCACCGAAAAAGTGCTACAAACGCCGTATGCATTTCTCAGAAATCTGTTCAACGCCTTGCGCGAGCTGCCACCGCTGTATTGCAGCATTTTGCCATTCACATCGCGAAAACGAATTTCGGAATAGCGCCCTTGGCTGAAGAGATATTCGGCTCGCAAGCGCATGGTCATGTCGGCACACTGCTCGTAATTGCTCAGCACCGGCATATCGATGACGGCAGTTGACAAAAACTGAAAACGCGCATCGCCGCCGTTGAACAGTTGCACACGACTGCCACGCTTTTTCAACGGCAAACGGCGCAAAAAGTCGGCATAACTGCTCTGCACACGCGTGTAGCCAATGGGTGCGGCAATATCGCCTACCGTTGCAGCGCGCCATGGGTTGCTTGTGCGCGAATACCACCACACAATGCCAATCGCCAAAATTCCTACCAAAAAGAGAATACCAATAATCTTCCAAAATTTTTTCATAGTATTTCTTGATTTTGATTTCCGCTACAAAATTACGCCAAACCGCCACCGCCACCAAGCGTTTTCGACTCGGTTGTACAAAATTACGGGGAGAATGTATGAAATGGGGAGAAAAGAAAAAGAGAACCTCACGATTCTCTTTTCTTTGTTTGTGGAGCATAGCGGACTCGAACCGCTTACCTCAACACTGCCAGTGTTGCGCTCTACCAGATGAGCTAATGCCCCGAAAGCGACTGCAAAAGTACAACTTTTATTTGTACCGACAAAATTTTTCGTCATTTTTTTGTATTTTTGCACCGAAAATGATCTACGCCGAAGTCATATTGCCCTTTCCGCTAGCGCAAACCTACAGCTATGCCGTGCCAGAAACGCTGCACGAAACGCTCACCGTGGGCATGCGCGTAGTGGTGCCATTTGGCGCACGACGCTTCTACACGGGCATTGTGTGCACCCTAAGCACCACACCGCCACCCTGCACCACCATCAAAAGCATTGCAGCGCAACTCGACGAGCGTCCAATCCTGTTCCCTGAGCAACTTCAGTTTTGGAAATGGCTAGCGCAATACTACCGCGCCACGCTCGGCGATGTATTCAAAACTGCACTGCCATCGGCCATGAAGTTGGAGAGCGAAACCACCGTAGAACTCGCTCCCGACGCCAACATAGAGCAACTTTCGGCACGCGAAAAACGCTTGGTCGAAATTCTTTCGGAAAGCAAAGAGCCGCAGAGCATCGAAGCCATCAACAAGGCGATGGAGGTAAAAGATGCCTTCCCAGCCATCAAACGGCTGCTATCGCAAGGCGTGGTGGCGCTGCACGAGGAGATTAGCGAGCAATATCGACCACGCACCGAGAGTTACATTGCGCTAGCCGACCCCGAAACGGAGCCTGTGCTGCCCGCTCGAGCCAAAAAACAGCGCGAACTGCTACTCGCCTTCCGTGCCATGAGCAAAAATGGTGAAGCAGTGCGCAAAAGCGACCTTTTGGCGCAGGCTGGTACAACATCGACCATCTGCAAACAGCTGATCGACAAAGGCATTTTCGTTCAAGAAGAACGCGAGGTGGCACGCATCAAACCATTCGAGAAAAAAGCCGAAGCCGCCACGCTCACACCCGAACAACAGCGCGCCTACGACGAAATTCGCCATCTTTTCGAGACAAAAAATACGGTGCTACTGCACGGCGTAATGGCTAGCGGCAAGACCGAAATCTACACACACCTGATAGCCGACACACTGGCGACGGGCAAGCAGGTGCTTTATCTTGTGCCAGAAATTGCTCTAACAACACAGCTCACCGAGCGTTTGAAAGATATTTTTGGCGATAAAATGGCGGTTTTTCATTCTAAATTTTCCGAAGCCGAACGCGTGGAGATTTGGAACGATATGTTAGGCGAAAATCCGCGCCAATTCATCGTCGGAGCACGCAATGCGCTGTTTCTTCCGTTCCAAAATTTGGGGTTGATTGTGGTCGACGAGGAACACGACGCCTCGTACAAGCAGAGCGATACCGCTCCACGCTACAACGCTCGCAATGCCGCACTGGTTTTGGCATGGCAATTCAAGGCAAAAACCATTTTGGGCAGTGCCACGCCGTCGGTCGAGAGCTATTGCAACGCGCTGAATGGAAAATATGGTCTGGTCACGCTGAATGCGCGCTACGGACAATCCACTGCGCCCGAAATGGTGGTGGTCGACCTCACCGAAGCCTATCGAAAAAAGCAGATGACGGGGCATCTTTCCGATATTTTGGTCGAGAAAATTCGCAAGACTTTCGATCGTGGCGAGCAGGTGATTTTGTTCCAAAATAGGCGTGGTTTTGCGCCATACACCGAATGTCGCCACTGCGGCTGGACTCCGCGCTGTCCGCACTGCGATGTGAGCCTGAACTACCACAAAGCGTTCGGCAAACTCACCTGCCACTATTGCGGTTACAAGCAGACACCGCCAACCATCTGTCCGCAATGCGGCGAGGCTGCCCTGCAGACCTACGGATTTGGCACCGAACAGGTCGAAAACGAGGTAGCAGCACTTTTCCCCGAAGCGCGCATTGCTCGCATGGATCTTGACACCACACGACAGAAAAAAGCCTTCAATCGCATCATTGGCGAGTTCGAGGCGCGCGAAATTGACCTGCTCGTCGGCACGCAAATGGTGGCGAAAGGTCTCGATTTCGATGGTGTGGGCTTGGTTGGCATTCTGAATGCCGACAATCTGCTGAATTATCCCGATTTCAGAGCCTACGAGCGCGCTTTTCAGTTGCTCACGCAGGTGAGTGGTCGCGCTGGACGCAAAGATTTGCACGGCACTGTAGTTTTGCAAACATCGCAACCCAATCACCCCGTAATAGCCGAAGTGCTGAAAGGCGATTATCGCACATTTTTCGACCGCGAGATGCACGAACGGTCGGCTTTTCGCTATCCGCCCTATTTCCGCTTGGTGCAGATAATTCTGAAACACACCGACGCACAAACACTTTCGTCAGCCGCCACACAGATGGCCAATGCGCTGCGTCGCTCGTTTGGCGATTTGGTCTATGGGCCCGACAATCCGCCAGTTGGGCGCATTCAAAACAAATTCATCAAACACATTGTGCTGAAAATTGCCGCTGGCACATCGCCCGAACCTGCCAAACAACAAGTCGACCAGTTGTCGCAGTGGCTTTTGGGACAACCAGCGTTCAGAGGTTTGCAAATTGCGTGGGACGCAGAACTCTGAAAGGTTAAAGGTGAAAGATTAGAGGTTAGAGGATCGGGGTACCTTTTTTCTAATCGCTTTGCGCATGGCATTTTGAACTGCACTCGGCTCTTCGTAGATGCAATCTTCCATTGTGTGGACTTGCATCGAATGGTCGGCTGCAGAGACTACTTCGTAGAATCGATACGGTGTCGAAACCTCGCCTTGGTAGCCAACGAATACCATTTGCAGCGTGTCGACATTGGCACAGAAATAGTGCAGATCGAGCGTGTCGCGCCCTTGCGACAGCATGTTGTCGATGAAATCGTATTCGTAGTAATTTTCCAGCGTGAACAGCATCATCAGATATGGCGAGCCGCTAAATTCCGCATCAACAACCGATTTCGTATCGCAAACCCAGAAATAGGTGTCGTTGTTCGATGGCGTGATGATGAGTTGCTCGCTGTCGATACTGAGGTCGAAAGTGATGTCGGAAACGGGCTTTTTTGTGGTGGTAAATGGCACTTTCACCAGCGTTTTGATGGGGCGTTTTTTGCGATCGAGCCTGTAAGCGAAGAGATAATAATCGGTCTCTGGCTTCAAATCGTGCTGAAAATAGTACGCCACCGCGCCTACCTCGAAATAGAGATCTTCGAACGAAATTTCAAGGCTTGGCGTATATTTCATAACGGTATCATAATCCGCCACAAGTTGCTGATAATCAGACGAAATCAAGTCAGCATCGGAGGCATAGCGCGCATAATCTTCCACCGAAATGGCATCGAAACGATAGTAAAAATCGTTGTTTTCTGGCACCACATCAATCCAAAAGCCCGTCGACTGCATTTTGCTGATTTCTATCACGAAAGTGCTGTCTGTAACCTTATCTTTTTGGCACGATGTGAACATCAAACCCATCGCCACAAAAGCGACTAACACACTGATTTTCAAGCAATTATTTTTCATTTTTCAACTCCTTCGCTACATTTCGCATAAATCTGATGGCGCCTTTCATGTGGCTGCCGTAGTGACCAAAATCGTACGAGACCTCGGCATGCGACAGGCTCGATTTGCGCATTTCGCGCTGCAGAATCTGCGAGTTCACAAATGGCACAGTTTTGTCGTCTTCCGAATGGAAAAGATAGAGCGGCGCTTGCGGACTGAAGCTCGGCGGCACGCTGTTTTGCACCAATTCGTTGTAGAAACGCGCCGTTTCGCTCTTGGTGCGGTCAGTTCCGTCGGTTGTCAGAATTTGGCTCAAACGGTTCACGCCAATCAGCGTCGACATCTGATTTACGGTATATTTTTTCGAATTTATCCACTCGTCGTAGTTCGATAGCAACGGTTCTTTGAAGAAATACGACATATCCAGCGGGTGAGCCATGCCAACGCTCATGCCTTGAATAATCATCGGCACGGCGCACGGAATACCAGTCTCGTCCTGTCGCACACAATAGTCGTAGGTTCGCGCAATGTAGTAAGGTCCTGCGCCAGCGTAGTTTTTCTTAATTTTGAAGACACCGCTATATTGCTCCTCCATCATTCGCTGCACATGAATGGTGGTGGCACCGCCTTGCGAATAGCCCATCAGAATAATCTCGTCCGACTCCACCTGCAAGTCGCGTTTGGCAATGAACGGACGAATGGCCAGCGCCATATCGACTACATTTTGCGCCGTAACTTGCGCTTGCAGATAGGGGTGAATGCTGTCGACCGTAACGCCATAACCAATGTAATCGGCCATCACCACGCCGTAGCCAAGGGCGGCAAACATGCCCTCGAAACAGAAATTTTCCGATGGCGCTTCGTGGTTAGCTCCGATGGTGTAGTGCGACACGATAATCAGATTTTTCATCGGCTTATCCACGGGATAGAAAAATTTGCCCGAAACCACTATCGGATTGCCGTACAGATCGCTACTTTCGTACACACCCGCCACCTGATGCACCTTTCGTGAAGTGAATGTGGAGATAAGTTCGCGCACAAGATCGGTCTGCGTTACCGATGTGGCACGCGTGAGCGAACGTCCTTGTGGCGCAATGTTTCCATCGTCGTCGAATTCCACCTCGAGTTCCACATTTTCCCAAGGCGCTTCGTCCATTATGTCGCTAGTGCTTTCACTAGTCGCCACAAACTGCCGCCCGAGCGATTCACAAGTATCGAAATCGACATACTCAGGCTCGTCGTGATGGCAAGCCGAAAGTGCCAAAACAAGCGCAGATAAGATGAAAATTCTGAAATAGCGCATTATTCAATTAGGAATTAGGAGTGAGGAGTTAGGAATTAAAATCGATAACCAACCGACGCCGTGAACAGACGCGAGCCGAGCATGTAAATCAAATCTTTGCTCGCAAGGGCATTGAGCCCGCCAATTTCCACCGCGCCAAACCAATGTTCGTTGCCCACGCTCATGCCCAGCGCAGTGATGCCAAAAGCAGGCGCACAAGCCGTCTGTCGCCCGTACATATCAGTTTCGGTGCCACCATTGATGTTCAAACCCACCATCACCACCGAATAGAGATTGACATACTGGCTGAAAAAATAGGTGAAACGCACCGTTGGCAGCAGGCTGAGGTTGTAGAAATTTTGATCCGATGGAGCCTCGTCGCGCCACATCACGCGCTCGTAGTCCGCCACCATGCCCACCGACAACCAATTTTTCACTCGGTACTGATATTCAGCAAACAGATGACCTGTGTAGCGATAGTCGCTTGTGTGGCGCGTGCTGTGCCACATGGCGGTTTCGAAAAGCATATCGCCCCAACCAACCCGCACCTCGTGATGCAGCGAATCGGCCTCGGCGCGCGTAACGGCAGCAGCGGGAATTGCCCACAAAATCAGCAGCGAACAAAGTATAAAATGGCGTATTCTTGTCATAATCAATAGAAAAATGATGGCGCAAAGTTACAAAAAAATGGTGTTATCCATTGCGAATAGCACCATCTTTTAGGTTTATTGAAGCAGTCGCGACCACCTCAATTCATAAATTTTGCCTTAGCAAAGACTAACCAAGATGTCGGTAGCATTCTCGGTGAAGTTGATTTTCTCTTCACGAGCGAGCCAACCGAGAGCGGCATACAGATCTTTGTCGTTCAACTTGGTGGCTTTTTTCAGAGCCTTGATTTCCTTTGCGCCTTCGTTCAGCGAATTCCAAACGAGACCGGCGTTTGTTCCAATTTTCTCTTTCATAGTTGTAAAAATTTAGACCAATAAATAAAACCTTAATACGGCTGCAAAATTACAACTTTCAATTTTAACAGCCAAATTTTTAACATTTCCGCGACAAAAACGACCGATTTTATTCAATTTGCAGCGTCTTGTAAGTCTCTTTCAGCGCGTCTTGGTCGTCGGTGATGATGAGCAGTTTGTCGCCCGCATGGAGCGACGTTTTGCCCGTCGGCACAAAGAATTTGTCGCCCCGCTTCACCATAACCACCAACGTTTTGTCGGGCAACCCGAGGTCCATCAGATGATTTCCATGCTCAAGCACGCGATCGGTAACGGTGATTTCGGTGGTTACCGATTTAATCTCGTCCGAAAAATCGACATCGAAATCTTCCAAACCCTTCAAATCGTCGGGTTGCTCATCGAGTTTGAGCCATTTTGCCACAATGGGCAGCGAAGTGCCCTGAACCAACAGCGACACCAGCGTGCAGAAAAATACGATATTGAAGATGAACCGCGCTTGTGGCACATCGTCAGCCAGCGGCATGATGGCAAAAATGATTGGCACTGCGCCGCGCAAACCGCACCACGACACATAAACCTTATCTCTCAGACCAATTTTGCGGAATGGCAGCAGCGATAGGAAAACGCTCGCTGGGCGCGCAATGAAAATCATCACAAAACTGATGATGAGACCAGGCACCCACACATCGAGCAGTTCGTGCGGATTCACAAGCAGACCCAAAGTCAAGAACATGAGCAACTGAAACAACCACGAAAGTCCGTTGAAAAAGCCCATGGTCGAGCGTTTGTGCTGAAACGATGAATTACCGATGATCAAACCGCCAATGTAAACCGCCAAATAGCCATTGCCCTGCATGAAATAGGTTGCCGAAAAGATGAAAATGCAAAATGCAAAAACCAAAATGGGATAAAGCGAAGCGTTATCAATTTTGATGCGATTGATGAACCAAACGGCAAATTTTCCGAAGGCAAAACCTGCCAACAGACCAATGCACAACTGCATGGCAATACGCCCAAGCACATACCAAACGCTCGGCATTTCGCCCATTTTCACAATGTCCATAAACACCAGCACCAGAATGTACGCCATCGGGTCGTTGCTGCCGCTCTCGAGCTCAAGCGTAGGGCGAAGATTGTTCTTCAAGTGCAACCCTTTCGACCGCAAAATGGCAAAAACCGATGCCGAATCGGTCGATGACATAGTGCTAGCCAGCAACAGCGAAGTGGTCAAGCCAATGCACGCCGACTTCAGCGTCATTCCCAAAATGAACCACACCAGCACGCCCGTGATGAGTGCCATGAGTGCCACGCCCACCGTAGCCAAAACCAAACCTTGCGCCAGCACGGGTTTTATCTCGGCGAATTTGGTATCCATGCCGCCAGAAAACAGAATGATACACAACGCCACCGTGCCGATAATCTGCGCCATGCCCGTATCTTCGAACTCGAAACCGAGACCATCGCTGCCGCACAACATTCCGACAAGCAGAAACAGCAACAACGCTGGCACACCAAATTTTGAGCTGGCCTTTCCCGCCATAATGCTCAACAAAAACAGAACCGAAAGTACAAGTAAAATGAGTTCGATGGACATTTTTTAATTAGAAATTAGGAGTGAGGATTTTTTTTAGTAAAAAGTAGAAAGTGAAAAGTCTGTAAAGTAGGAACGCAGCATGCCACGTCCGTATGGTTATAGTCTTATTTCAGCGTTTCAATCAATTTTTTCAGCACTGTGAACGATTTCTCGGGCGCAATTTTCCAAAAATCGAAATACTGCGTCATGTGGTCGTTAATACCAGGCGTGTCGCTTATCACGCGCAGACTGACGAACGGCACGTGCAGCATGTGGCAAGTCTGCGCCATAGCACAACTCTCCATGTCGACCGCCAATCCTTCAGGAAAATTCTTTTTGATGGTTTGCAATTCCGCCAATTTTGTGATGAATTGATCGCCACTGCAAATCAATCCGACATGCGCCTCTTTGCCCAAATTCAGTTGCTGAAAAGCCTCGAGCAGCCGTTTATCAGCCTCGAAATAGAGCGGAAAACCCTGAATGCAGCCCAGCGGAACCTCGTCACCGCAATAGACATCGTGATAAACCGTGCGGCTAGCCACCACCACATCGGCCACGCCAACGCTCGGATCTAGCGCGCCAGCCACGCCCGAATTGATGATGCAATCAGGAGCAAAACTCTCTATCAGAGCCGATGCGCCAAGCGCTGCCGCCACCTTGCCAATGCCGCATTTTAGCAATGCCACCTGATGCGCTCCCACAGTGCCTTGCGTGTATGTGAAACCATTGATCGAGTGCGATGTAGCATTGACGAGCAACTGCTCAACCAGCACCCGCTCCTTGTCCATTGCGACTATTATTCCGATTTTCATTGAATTTGAATTGATACGAAGAAATCAACGAGCGTTATGTTTCAAACACCGCAGCCCGCCAACTTGAAACTTGTAACTTGAAACTTGAAACTGAAAAATGCTTTGCATTTTTCAATGTTACAAAAGTACAATTTTTATGCCAAAATGAAACATTTTGAGCAATTTTCCGTTAGAATTTTGTGCAATGCAAAAAAATTGACTACCTTTGCACGCCTTTTTGTTGGGCGATGCCGGAATGTTGGAATCGGTAGACAAGACGGACTTAAAATCCGTTGACCAGTAATGGTCGTGTGGGTTCAAGTCCCACTTCCGGTACAAAAAAATCATCGAGTGATTGAATTACTGAATCATCGAATGATTGGTTGAATAAAAAAGAACGGCCTTCGAACTGCGTTTGGAGCCGTTTTTTTGCCATCTGATGGAACGCGAGCACACCTATATTGCCATCGACCTCAAGTCGTTTTTCGCCTCGGTTGAATGCCGCGAGCGCGGACTCGATCCGCTCGATACGAACCTTGTGGTGGCCGACGAAAGTCGCACCGACAAGACCATCTGCCTTGCCGTAACGCCATCGCTCAAGAGTTTCGGAATTGGCGGTCGTGCGCGACTTTTCGAGGTGCGACAACGTGTGCGCGAGGTCAATCGCCAGCGGCAAATGGCAGTTCCGCAACATCGTTTCAGCGGCAAATCGCATTTTCTTTCGGAACTGCAAAAAAATCCCGCACTCGAACTCGATTTCATTGCTGCACCGCCACGCATGTCGTACTACATGCGCTACAGCACCCGCATCTACAGCATCTATCTGAAATACGCTGCCGCCGAGGACATTGTGGTCTATTCCATCGACGAGGTTTTTATCGATGCCACAAAATATCTGCAAAGTTACGGCCTCACAGCGCATCAGTTGGCCATGAAAATCATTCTCGATGTGCTGCAAACCACGGGAATAACCGCCACGGCAGGCATCGGCACAAATCTTTTTCTGTGCAAAGTGGCGATGGACATTGTGGCAAAACACATTCCAGCCGACGAAAATGGCGTGCGCATAGCCTCGCTCGACGAACAGCGTTTTCGCTGCGAACTGTGGAGCCACCAGCCAATCACCGATTTTTGGCGCGTTGGACGCGGCATTGCAGCCAAACTTGCCGACTACGGCATGCTCACCATGGGCGATGTGGCGCTCTGTTCGCACCGCAACGAACGGCTGTTCTATCAACTTTTTGGCAAAAATGCCGAACTACTCATCGACCACGCTTGGGGCTGGGAACCTTGCACCATCGAGGCCATTAAAGCCTACCGACCCGCCACCAACAGCATCAGCTCTGGACAAGTGCTGGCGTGCGCCTACACTTTCGACAAAGCACGTGTAGTAGTACGCGAAATGGCCGATCTGCTCTCGCTCGATTTGGTAGACAAAGGCTTTGTAACCGACCAAATAGTGCTGACCATCTGCTACGATGTGGAAAACTTGACCGACCCTGCGCGCCGCATGCGCTATCACGGGCCAGTGGAGAAGGATTATTACGGACGATTGGCACCAAAAAAAGCGCACGGTTCCATCAACCTCGATGGCCACACCTCGTCGACGCGCAAAATTTTGCAAGCCGCGTCCGACCTGTTCGACCGCATTGTCGACCGCCAACTGCTGGTGCGCCGCATCTACATTGTGGCAAACCACCTTTTGAACGAAAACGACGCCGCAACAAAAAAACAGTCTGCACCAGCCATTCAACTCGACCTTTTTGCTGATAATTCCACCATCGAAAATCAGAAAAATGCCGAAAAGGAAGCACTCGAGCGCGAACGACGCATTCAGCAAGCCACCATCGCCATAAAAAAGAAATTTGGCAAAAATGCCATCTTGAAAGGCATGAATTTCGAAGAAGGCGCCACCGCCAAAGAGCGCAACAACCAAATTGGTGGGCACAAAGCCTGAATTCAGTGAGGAGGGAACCCAACCATTCATTTTTCTAAATTTTGCTTCCTCAAAAAAAAAACTTACCTTTGCACTGCGTAAAAATTCTCAATGGATTGAGTAAAATGTAAAATCATGTACAAAAGATCTGAGTATCAACTAATTAAAAACCGTCTTGAAGAGCCACGAAAGTTTATTCAAGTGGTTATGGGTGCACGGCAAATTGGAAAATCGACACTTGTAAAGCAAGTTCTAAACGATATTAGAGCGCCTTTTCAGTTTTTTTCTACCGATAATGTACCTGCGACAGACACCGCTTGGGTAACTAATTGCTGGGACGCCACACGAAGCCTAATGCGTTCCAACAAATGGACAAGCGCCATTCTTGTTATCGACGAAATCCAGAAAATTCCGAATTGGAGCGAAGCGGTGAAAAAAGAGTGGGACGACGATACTTTTCACGACCGTAATATCAAAGTATTGTTACTCGGAAGCAGCCGTGTTATGCTCGAAAGAGGATTGTCGGAATCACTTGCCGGCCGTTTCGAAGAGATTCGAATGAGCCATTGGACATTCCCAGAAATGCGTGATTGCTTCAACTGGTCATTAGAGCAATATCTTTTCTATGGCAGTTTCCCTGGCTCAGCAACCTTAATTAACGACGACGATCGATATCTACAATACATTCAATCAGGCATTATCGAAGCAAGTATCAACAAAGATATACTAATCAATTCCCCAATTGAAAAACCTGCATTATTGCGACAAACATTCGAACTCGGGGCATCATATTCTGGCGAATTATTATCGCTCAACAAGATGGTTGGCGCTCTACAAGATGCAGGAAACACCACTACTTTGGCTGGTTATTTGCATTTACTCGATGAAAGTGGGTTACTCTGCGGCTTACAAAAATTCAGCATCGACGCAGCACGACGCAAAGCCAGTATACCAAAACTACAAGTTTACAACAACGCTCTAAAAACCGTTTATAGTCCATTCACTTTCCAACAAGCCATAATCAATAGGCGCATATGGGGTCGCATTGTAGAGTCTGCAATTGGAGCCTATCTTGTCAGTCAGGCTTTTTCGCTCAATTTCGAGGTTTTCTATTGGCGAGAACGCAACGACGAGGTCGACTTCATTTTACGAAAACGTAGCTCTGTGGTCGCCATCGAAGTAAAAAGCAATGCTGAAAAAAACACCACTGGTCTAACAAAATTCCGACAGATATTCAATCCAACAGCGGCTTTTATTGTTGGCAGTGGTGGCATTGCACCAGAAGAATTTTTAACGATGAACCTAAACACGCTATTCTGAAATCTTACATTTTTCTCAGTATACTGCGTAAAAATTCTCAATCGATTGAGTAAAATGTAATAATCGAGCACACACTATTGAATATCAAGCATTTATAAGACAAGATTTTATGCAAGAATATCTCTCAGAAACGCCAATGTTGAATTTCTCGGACGAAAAAATTCAACAGTTGATTGCTACGCGTGACTGGAAATCGCTCGATGAATTCGACCGCACGAGAGCCATCTACAACTTTGTGCGCGACGAAATTCTCTTCGGCTACAATGTGAACGACAGCATCACGGCATCGCAGGTTTTGGCCGATGGTTACGGGCAATGCAACACTAAAGGCACGCTGCTGATGGCACTTTTGCGCGCTTGCGGTGTAGCATGCCGCGTGCACGGTTTCACCATCGACAAACGGCTGCAGCGCGGCGCCATGACGGGATTGGTCTACTTGCTCGCGCCACGAAATGTGTTCCATAGTTGGGTGGAAGTGCTACTCGATAGGCGCTGGTACGAGTTGGAGGCATTCATCATCGATAGCGCATATCTTGCCAAACTGCAACAGCGTTTTGCCAATAGCACCGAATTTTGCGGCTACGGCGTAGCAGTGAAAGATTTGCAACATCCAACAGTCGATTTCGACCACTGCAACACCTACATTCAAAGCGAAGGCATCAATCAGGATTTTGGCGTTTATCCCTCGCCCGATGCGCTGCTTGTGGAACATCACCAACAAATGACTGCGCTGAAACGTTTTGTATATCAGCACCTTGGGCGACATCTAATGAACCGCAATGTACGAAAATTGCGCAATTCTTGAAAAGTGAAAGCAAACGAAAAATACAAGGAGATAATCGACCTGCCGCACCACGAACCCACCACGCAACCGCGCATGTCGATGGCCGACCGCGCCGCGCAATTCTCGCCTTTTGCCGCACTCACGGGCT
>CAVHRT010000013.1:28513-31054 GCA_963638355.1 Flexilinea sp.
GGCTACGGCGATGCCGTAGCAGAGACCGCTCGCGACAACGAGAAACAATTTAGCGACCGCTAAATCTCTCTTTATCAAGAGATTAGTTAATTGAATAATTGGAAATTAGGTAATTGGGCAATTAACCTAATCGAACTTTATAGCCTTGGCAGGCTGAATGTTCGCCACAATGTGCGATGGCGCAATGAGCATGAGCAGCGTAAGCACCAAAGTGCCAACATTTATCAGCAGCCAATGCTCCACGCTGAGCGACACTGGCACGTAGCTCACATAGTACATGGCTGGATCGAGCGGAATGGCGTGCGTAAGCGACTCAATCAACACCAAAGCGCAGCCCACCACATTGCCCCAAAACATGCCTTTTCCAATAAGGAATGCCGATTGACAAATAAACACTTTGCGAATGGTCCAGTTGCGTGCGCCCATGGCTTTGAGCATGCCAATGGCGTTGGTGCGCTCGAGAATGATGATGAGCAGTCCAGAAATCATGTTGAAACCCGCCACAGCCAACATCAGCGCAAGAATAACCCACGCATTCACATCGAGCATATCGAGCCACTCGAACATGCGCGGCACAATTTTTTTGATGCTGCGCGTCTGCATGGTACTGCCTTCGGGCGAAGTGATGGTGGCAAAAAACACGCTACTTTCTGCCTCACTGAGCACACTGAAATCATCAACAAGAAGTTCTAACTTGCTGATTTGCTGCGAGTTCCAGCCGTTCAGTTTTTGCACTTGACGCAGATCGGCAAGCACATAGAGTTTGTCGAAATCGGCAAAAGCGGTTTCGTAGATGCCGCAGACCGTGAAACGCCGCGCCCGCACAGGATTTCCAACAAAATAGGCATTGAATTTGTCGCCCACCTGCAAACGCAACAAATCGGCCGTGTGGCGCGAAATCATGGCTTGGTTCGATAGCGTGCTGTCGCTGAGCGTCAGCGTATCGCCCGCCACCAGATGAGTGCGAAAAAAGTTCCAATCGAACGAACCATCGACGCCCTTCAGCACTATTCCTTCAAAATCGTCGTCGGTCTTCACAATGCCCGGCTTTTCGGCAATGCGCTGCACCCGTTCGATGTGCGGCAAGGCAGCGAGAGCCTGCATCAGCGAATCGCTTGGCGCAATTGGCACTGCATCGATGCCATCGCTCACGGCGTAATTCGTCACCTGAATATGCGACCCAAAGCCCACAATCTGATTGCTCACCTCCTGTTTGAAACCCACAACTACCGCCACAGCCACCAACATCACAGCCAAGCCCACGGCAATGCCAGCAGTGGCAATGCGTACGGCAGGTCGCGACATGCGATGTCCATCACTCTCGTCGAACTGAAAATGGCGCGCAATGTAAAGCGGAAGGTTCATTTTTTGGGGAATAAAGAGTAAGGAGTAAAGAATAAAGACTTGTTTTTGCAGACCGCTCCTCTAAACTATCAACTCTAACCTATCAACTAAAAAAGACAGAAAGCACCCACAAAAGGCACTTCCTGTCGTTTTTTTGTCTGATTACTTGTTCAGTGCAAGTGCTACATTCACAGCGCAAGCCACGGTGCAACCTACCATCGGGTTGTTGCCGATACCAAGGAAGCCCATCATTTCGACGTGTGCCGGAACCGACGACGAACCAGCAAATTGTGCATCGCTGTGCATGCGACCCATGGTGTCGGTCATGCCATACGAAGCAGGACCTGCAGCCATATTGTCGGGGTGCAAGGTGCGACCCGTGCCGCCACCCGATGCTACGCTGAAATAGGGTTTGCCCGCCAAAATGCGCTCTTTCTTGTAAGTGCCAGCCACTGGGTGTTGGAAACGCGTTGGGTTGGTAGAGTTACCCGTTATCGATACATCGACATTTTCTTTCCACAGAATGGCAACACCTTCGCGCACATCGTCGGCACCATAGCATTTCACTTTGGCGCGCGGACCATCGCTGTAGGCAGTCTCTTTCACCACTTTCAGTTCGCCAGTGTAGTAGTCAAACTCGGTCTGCACGTATGTGAAACCATTGATACGGCTGATAATCATGGCAGCGTCTTTGCCCAGACCATTCAGAATGCAGCGCAATGGATTTTTGCGCACTTTGTTGGCCATTTCGGCAATTTTGATAGCACCCTCAGCGGCAGCGAACGACTCGTGACCAGCAAGGAAGGCGAAGCATTGTGTCTCTTCGCGCAGCAGACGAGCAGCAAGGTTGCCGTGTCCAAGACCTACTTTGCGATCATCGGCCACAGAACCAGGAATGCAGAAACTCTGCAGACCAATGCCGATAGCCTCGGCAGCGTCGGCGGCATTTTTGCAACCCTTTTTCAGTGCGATGGCCGAGCCAACAACGTATGCCCATTTGGCGTTTTCAAAACAAATCATCTGCGTCTCTTCGCAGGTTTTGTATGGGTCGAGACCTGCTTTTTCGCAGATTTCGTTGGCCTCTTCGATAGACGAGATGCCATTCGCATTCAACGCCGCCAAAATTTGCTTCATGCGGCGATCTTGACTTTCAAATTTTACTTCTCTAATCATCTCTTTTTTGATTAAAAAATGAAT